>RFKJ01000467.1 GCA_003694325.1 Deltaproteobacteria bacterium | reverse complement strand
TCGACGGCGATGTCCACGCCCGCGGCGTTGATCGCCCAGAACACGATGAGCAGGACGAACAGGGGCCGGAGCCAGCGGGGTTGACGCACGAGGACCTCTCGGGGGAGGTTCCTGATAACCGGGATGAACCCCTCCCCTCTCCTTCCCTCCCGGTTCCATCCGCCGTCGCCCGTCCACCACCTGCGGACGGACGTTTCGGAGGGAGCCGGCCCCGGACGGACCCATGCTGCCATCGCGCGCCCCCCTGCTGTTCTCCGTCGCACTCGCCCTGGCCCCGGCCTGCACCGGGGGCGGGGACGGGAGCACCGACAGCGGGGAGGGCCTGCCCGAGCCGGGCGACTTCGTCGCCGGCCTCGCCCGGGCGCCCATTCCGGCCCCCCTGGGGATCGGCACCGCCGGGTTCGGCCCATTCGACGCACCGGACTCGGTGTCCCCCTTCGCCGACATCTACCCGGCCACCACCCGGATCCACGGGTTCCCGGAGATCAAGGCGCTCGCCCTGTCACGGGGAGAGGGCTACGAACTCGTCTTCGTCCGGCTCGACGCCGTCGGGGTGTTCCAGCAGCTCCGGCGGGCCGTGGTGCTGGAACTGGAGGAGCGCACCGGCCAGGACTTCGACGACATCCTGGTCATCGGGGCGACCCACACCCACTCGGCGCCGGGGCGGGTCATCGATGGCGGAGGCCTGTTCGATCTCATCGCCGACAGCTTCTTTCCCGAGTACTACGACCGCCTGGTCGACGCCCTGGCCGACACGGTGGAGGCAGCCATCGCCGACCGGCGGGCGGCCCGGCTGGGGACCACCATCGCCACCTGCCAGGGCGCCCACGCCGATCGACGCTGTGAGGATGGCCTGGACTACACCAACGACGACCTTCCCCTGGTCGTCGTCGAGCGGGACGGGCAGGTGGACGCCGTCCTCATGTCCTACGCGGTGCACGGCACCGTCCTCGGCATCGACGACCTGACGCTGTCCCAGGACGTCTCCGGCGCCATCGAGCAGGCGGTGGAGGACGGCTTCGACCACCCGGTCGAGGCGTTGATGCTCAACGCCTGGGCGGCCGACATGTCGCCGGGAGATCCGGAGGTCCCCACCCAGGAGGGGGTCGCCGATCGCCCGGAGGGCTACGACCGCATGGAGCGGGTGGGCACCGCGATGCAGCAGGCGGTCCTCGAGGCCCTCGACGACCTGTCGTGGACCGACACCCCCGACCTTTCGGCCCGGACGGTCCGCGTCCCCATCGACCGGGAGGTCATCGGCTACGAGGGCGACGTCTTCCCCTACGAGTACGGCGCCGTCTACTGCGACGGCGACGCCGACTGCGACCCGTCGACGACCGTCGATGGCCTGGACCACGCCTGCCTGCCGTTCAGCGAGCAGTACCCCGCCCCCCGCCAGACCCTGTTCACCGCGGGACGGGTCGGCCCGCTGACCCTCCTCACCTTCCCCGGCGAGCCCGGCACCCTGCTGGCCGAGCAGATCATGGAGCAGGCCCGCGCGGCCTGGCCCGAATCGGTCGGTGACATCCTGTTCGTGGGCTATGCCCAGGACTACCTCGGCTACAGCATCCTCGAGGAGGACTGGTGGCAGGGCGGCTACGAGGCGTCCGGGGCGCTGTGGGGTCCCCGCCAGGGTGAGTACCTCGCCGCGCGGGCGGTCGAGGCCGTCGGGGCGTTCCTCGGCGAGGTGGAGCTGGGCGACGAGCCCGATCCCATCACGCCTTTCACGGTGCCCGACTACGAACCCTACGAGCCCGAGGAAGCCATCGGCGGCGGGGTGGTCGAGGCCGGACCGACGGCGCCGCTGGGGCCGACCGACACGGTGGAGGTGACGGTGACCGGCGGCGACCCGTGGCTGGGGCCGCCGCAGGCGACCCTGGCCACCGCCGACGGGACGCCGGTGACCCGGCCCGGCGGGATCCCGCTGAGCAGCGACGACTACGAGTTCCAGGTCGATCTCGCCGTCGATCCCTCCTACGCCGACTCCCCCGGTCCCACCGCTCGCACCTTCCGGTGGACCTTCCGCCTGCCGGTGCAGCGGACGACCGCCGGCTGGGCGTCGCTGGACAGCGGCAGCTACGTCATGTACTTCACCGTTCCGCTGTCCGCCGACCAGGTCGTCGAGGTGGCGACCGAGCCCTTCACCGTGCAGAACCCCTGAGCCCGTCGAGTCCGCCGGCAGCGGATTCGCGCCCGCCCCCGCCCGGAGCCGCGCCATGCACGTCCCCGCCGAACTCCAACCCCGTTTCGACGGTTTCCTGCGCGACCGCCTGGGCGACAACACCGCCCTCCGCCGGTCGGTGGCGGCGTTCTACGACGAGCTGCGGCAGGGGGTGGCCGCCGAGCGGGTCGACGTCGACCTGGAGACGGTCGACGCCCTGGCGGCCGCGCTCGAAGGGCTGCTCAAGCGGGTCTCCCGCAAGACCACGCCGCTGCACCATCGGCTCATCCACGCCACCGCCCGGACCTGCATCCTCGGGCCGGAGGAGGGGCGGCCCCTGACCGACGAGCGGCTTTCGCTGGACGTGGCCCTGGTCAACGAAGCCATCCGGGTGGTCAAGCGACCGGAACTGACGATTCGCTGACACGCCCGGGGGGATGGACCTCGCGACCCCGGGGGCTATCTGCTGCACGAACGATGCACGGCCTCGTTGCAGGAACGTAACAGTTCGACGTTGACGGCGGCCGTGCCGGGTGCTTTCATTCCGCGACCTTGGGGCGGATCGCCGCCCTCGCGAGCACCCGTGCTCGTCCCTCCGCCGCTCCCTCCCCCCGCCCCGGCGGCGTCATCGTGTGCCACCGGGGTGCGGCCAGAAATCCCCCCTTCCCTCTCGAGGAGCAGCACCTTGCGCACTGCCTTCGCAGATTTCCGCAGCACCTTCCGACCTGACAGCCCGGACAGCGAGCGCCTCACCGCCGACCAGGAACGGGAGATGGCCCGGGCCATCCGCCGTGCCGAGCAGCGGGTCCGGGAAGCTCTCGCCGGCATCGAGGAGGCCGACGACATCCTCATGCGGCGCCCCAAGCGCGTCGAGCGGACCCGGGCCGGTGCGGTGGACCGCCTCGAAGAAGCGGTCCGCGCCGTGCAGAAGGCCGCCAAGGACAACCCCGACGACGCCGAGCTCAAGCAGTGCGCCCGGATCGCCCTGCAGGCCTGGAACGAATCCGAGAATCTGCGGTGGCGCCTGGCGATGTCCGGGCTGCGGATCGCCCACGGGGAAGCCCGCAAGCTGGCCGGCCCGTTCCTGGACGAGGAGGACCTCGTCCAGGAGGGCTACATCGGGCTGCTGCGCGCCGCCAAGCGCTTCGACCCCGACCGCGGCATCCGGTTCAGCACCTACGCCCGGTGGTGGGTCCGGGCCCAGATGACCCGGGCCATCGACCACACCGGTCGTCCCGTCCGCCTGCCGGGCTGCGCGGTGGAGCAGACCCGCAACCTCCGCAAGGCCATGAAGCGCTTCGAGACCATGGGTGCCGGGTACACCCTCGCCGATCTCGCGCAGGAGGTCGGCATCGACGAGGCGCGGGCCCGGCTGCTGCTGTCCCAGGGCAACGTGATCAGCCTCGATGAGCCGGTCGACGACGGGCCCCGCCCGCGGACCCTCGACAAGTTCCTGGCCGACGACGAGGCGGCGATGCCCGACGACGACGCCATCCACGGCCAGCAGCTCGGGCGCATCCGGGCCGCCTTCCAGTCGGTCCTCTCGGAGCGGGAACGCTTCGTGCTCACCCGCCGCTACGGCCTCGAGGACGGCGAGTACCACACCCTGTCCGACATCGGCCGGGACATGAAGCTCTCCCGGGAGCGGGTGCGGCAGATCGAGCACAAGGCGCTGGCCACCCTGCGCGAGCACAGCGGCGTCGATCTCGCCGCGGCCATGGCGGCCGCCGCCCGCTGACCGGGTGCGGGCGGGCGGGGTGCGGGCGGGATCGTCGGCCCGGACTCCGCTGCGGCCCGGCGTCGGCTGCGGCCCGGACACCTCGGCCGCTCGGATGCCGCGGGGTCAGTCCAGCGAGGCGCACCAGATGGGGATCGGCTGGGGAGTGGCGGTGACGGCCGGTCCCCCGCCGGTGGCGTGCAGCGAGGTGAAGGAGAACTCGCCCCAGGCGACCTCCTCCTTCTCGTCCTCCAGGTAGTCGATGACGATGGTCGCCTCGTCTCCCCGGCTGGTGTCGGTCATGTAGAAGTCCGGCTGGCCGGAGTAGCCCGCCTCCTCCTGCAACCGGACCCGGGCGCCGTCGGCCGACGCCGTGTAGGTGCCCGGCTCGGTGTAGCTGCCGAGCAGCTCGGCGGCGAGCACGAAGACGTGGGACCCGGTGCTGTCGCGCCAGAACACCCGGAAGTTGTTGGATCCGTAGGGCTTGCTGCAGGTGATCTCGTCGAAGTACAGGGCGTCGGTGGCGCCCCCGGCGAGCTGCAGGGTGAACGGATCGGGCGCCGGAGGCATGCCGGTGGCCCCGCCGTCGGCTGCGCCGCCATCGTGGAAGCCGGAGTCCACGCTCCCCCCGTCCGCCGTGCCGCCGTCGACGAGGGCGCCGCCGTCCGAACCGGTGCCGTCGTCGCCGTCGTCGCCCTTGTCGCCGGTACAGGACCCCAGCAGGATCGTCGCCAGCCACAGCGTCCCGGTTGCCACCCGGTTCATGCCACCTCCAGTGCAGGACGACGGGATGGTAGCCTCCCCGAACACCATCGGGGAGGACCGACATGCCGCAGTCGCCCACGGGAACCCTTCGCCGCCGGCCGCAGGTCACCGGGGCGGCCCTGGTCGGCCGCTATGGATGCATGGCCGTCCTGGGCCTGTTCCTGCTGACCACCACCCTCTGCAGCGGGCTCATCGGCCTGTCGATGTTTGCCTGGACACCAGTCGAATTCGTGGTGGCCACCGTACTGGCGCTGGCGACGGCGGTGCCCTACGGCGGGCTGCTGTTGTGGCTGGATCGCAACGAGAAGGAACCGTGGTGGCTCATCTTCACGGCGCTGCTGTGGGGAGCCGCCGGGGCGACCTTCGTGTCGGGCATCTTCAACGAGCTGTTCGGCATGGCGGCCGGGTCGGCGGTGGGGGACGCCGCGGTGGCCGGCCAGCTCACCGCGTCGCTGTCGGCGCCGTTCATCGAGGAGCTGACCAAGGGGCTGGCGGTGCTGGCCCTGTTCGTCCTGTTCCGGAAGGAATTCGACAACGTGCTGGACGGGGTGCTCTACGGGGCGCTGGTCGGCCTGGGTTTTGCCTGGTTCGAGAACATCACCTACTACGTCAACGGCGCCACGACGGGCGGGTTCGGCGAGATGCTCAAGCTGGCGTGGATGCGGGGGATCGTCTCGGGCATGGGTGGCAGCCACGCCGCCTATACCGGACTCACCGGCCTGGGCTTCGGGCTGGTCCGGGTCAGCCGCCGGGGGGGGTTGCGCTGGCTGGCGGTCCCCTTCTTCTGGGGCCTGGCCATGTTCGCCCACTTCGCGTGGAACACCTTCGCCGGGCTGTTCATGATGCAGGGGAGCGAGGCCGCGGCGCTGCTGGTCGGCGTGCCGCTGGCCACGGTCTTCCTGCAGGGGCCCTTCCTGCTGCTGCTGGTGGTGGTGGTCGGCGTGGCCTGGCGACACGAGAACCGGATCATCCTCACCCACCTCCAGGGGGAGCCGCCCGACGTGATCACCGACGCGGAGCGCCGGACCCTGGTCCCTGCCCGGGCCCGGACGATCGCCGGGATCAAGCGGCTGTTGTCTCGGGGGCCGGCCGCCTGGTGGCGCTGGCGGCGGCTGGAGCGGGCCTGGATCGAGCTGGCCTTTCTCCGCTGGCACCTCCACGAGGACGACGAGGTGAGCTGGGGACCGGACGAAGACGCCGACGTCGCCGAGTGGCGGGCGCGGATCCGGCAGATGCGGGCCACGGCGTCCGGCTGAGGCTGCCTGGGGCCTCGGCGGCCCGGGCGGCGCAGCCGATGCGGCTCGCCCCGATCAGCCTTCGCGGGCCACCGCCAGGATCTCCAGGGGCGGTTCGCGGACGTCCCACACCAGGCCCAGCGCCTCCAGCGCCTTGATGCCGTAGTACGTGAGGTCGATCTCCCACCAGGCGAAGCCCTGGCGAGCGGAGCGCATGTAACGGTGGTGGTTGTTGTGCCAGCCCTCGCCCAGGGTGAGCAGCGCCAGCAGCAGGCTGTTGCGGCTGTCGTCGCCGGTGTCGTAGCGCCGGGTGCCGATGACGTGGGCCAGGGAGTTGATGGTGAAGGTGGCGTGCCAGCTCAGCACCAGGGCCAGGAAGAACCCGCTGAACAGCCCCGGCCAGCCCAGCAGCAGCCAGCTCCCCAGGCCCAGGAGGGTCGCCGGCAGCAGCCGGAAGCGGTCGAGGAAGCGCAGCTCGGGGAACCGCTGCAGGTCGGCGATACCGGCGTAGGGCCCGTGGCCGTCCTCGGTCAGCAACCAGCCCATGTGGGCGTAGGCCAGGCCCCGCTGGCGGGGCGAGTGGACATCCGCCGGCTGGTCGCTGAACCGGTGGTGGTGCCGGTGGTGACTGGCCCACCAGAGCACCGACATCTGGGCCGAGCACTGGGCGCACCACGCCAGGAGGAACTGGAAGGGGCGGGAGGTCTTGAAGGCGCGGTGCGAGAAGTACCGGTGCAGCCCCGCGGTCACGAAGAACATGGTGGCGACGTACTGGACCGCGGCCCAGGCCAGGGCCTGCCAGGTCACGCCGGCCCCGATCATCCCGGCGATGGTGATGCCGTGCACCAGGATGAAGGCCTTGCCGTACCGGGGCCAGAGCCAGCGAACCCGGGGATGGCGCCGGTCCTCCGGGGCAGGCGTTTCTCCCGGGGAGCCGGCCTCGGCCTCCGGGGGGGCAGCCTGGGCCTCCCGGGTGCAGGCCTGGCGGGGGTAGTCTTCGAGGTTGCTGTGCATCGGGCAGCCCTGTGGTGTGCGCTGCCTCGTTGTACACGCCCCCGGCGCCCGCGTCGGTCACCGTTGCGTTCCCCTGGGTCATCGTTGCGTCGACACCCGTCAACGTTGTGTCACCGGCTCCGGGTTGGGGATGAACCGGTACCCCGCCCCCCGGACGCTCAGGAAGTGCCGAGGGGCCTGGGGGTCGTCCTCGAAGTGGCGACGCAGCCGGAGCACGAAGTTGTCGACCGTCCGGGTGTTGGGGTGGTTGCGCAGCTTCCAGACCTGCTGGAGCAGCTCCTCCCGAGAGATGACCCGCCCGGGGTGCTGGGCGAAGTAGCGCACGAGGTCCAGTTCCAGCTTGGTGAGGTGCACCGGGCGGCCATCCACGGTCACCTCGTGGGTGGAAAAGTCGATTCGGGCCCGGCCGAAGGCCAGCACCCAACGCGTCGGGTCGGCCTGCTGCTGCTCCCAGCTCCGCCGCCGGATGGCGCTGCGCACCCGGGCCACCAGCTCGTCGAGCTCGAAAGGCTTCGTCAGGTAGTCGTCCGCGCCGCTCTCCAGCCCCTCGACCCGGTCCTCGGTCAGGCTGCGGGCGGTGAGCATGATGACCGGGGTGTAGTCGCCCACCTCGCGCAGTCGGCGACAGATCTCGAAGCCGTCCATGTCCGGGAGGGTGACGTCCAGGATGATCGCGCTGTGGGGGCGGGCACGGGCCAGCAGGGCGAAGGCCTCCCGGCCGGTGGCCGCCGTCTCGACCTCGTAGCCCTCCAGCTCGAAGTTCAACCGCAGCCCACGCGCCAGGTGGGCCTCGTCCTCGACGATGAGCAGGGATGGCTTGTCGTCGGTCATCGGTGGGCCTCCGTCGCGGGGTCGGGATCATGGCCGGCCACCCCGCAGAAGGCCCCGTCGCCTTCGGCCGGGGCGGCGCTTCGCGGGTTGCCCGGCCGGGTCACCGGCAGTGTGAAGTGCATGGTCGTCCCCTGGTCACGGCCCGGCGACCGGGCGTCGAGCCGTCCGCCCAGCTCGCGCACCAGCGAGGAGACGACGTACAGGCCCAGGCCGGTGCCCTGGCGCTTGTGGACCTGGACCGCCGGCACCCGGAAGAACCGGTCGAACACCCGCTTGAGGTGCGCCCGGGGGATGCCGATGCCCCGGTCCTCGACCTCCACGTGGACCCGTCGCCCCTCCAGCCGGGCGCGGACCACGACGTGGACCGGGGGGTCCGAGTACTTCACGGCGTTGTCCATCAGGTTCTTCAGCACCGTCTCCAGGGCGGTCTCGTCGGTGAACAGCCGGAGACCGGGGGGGACTTCGTTGACGATGCTGTCGGGGTCCACCCGGTAGCGGCGCAGCACCCGGTCGGCCGCCCGGTCGACCAGCGCCCGGAGGTCCACCTCCATCATCGCCGCCCCGGCGCTGCCCGATTCCAGCCGGCTGGCCTCCAGGATGTCGTCGATGAAGCCGCTGAGCCGGTTGACGTCATCGGCCATCATCTCCAGCAGCTCCGCCCGCTGTTCGGGGGAGAGGTCCCGCCGCCGGAGGGTGTCGAGGCAGAGCCGGAGGCTGGCGAGGGGGCTGCGCAGCTCGTGGGTGACGCTGTCGATGAACCGGCTCTGCCGCTGGTGCTCGAGCACGTCCCGCACGAGGCGGAAGCAGAAGATCACCAGCACCGTCATGATGGTGAAGAACGACAGCGGACCGGCCAGCAGCAGCCACCGGTTGCTGCGGGCCAGCGACTCGCCCAACTCGATGTTGTCGGCGATGACCAGGGTCCAGCCGACCAGCAGGCCGATGCACAGGAGCACGCCGACCACGGTGAGCAGGATGGGGGTCGAGATGCTGCGGAGCTGTCCGGTGGCCATGACGCCCTGCTGATATCGCGATATCCGCCCGCGGAGCGCGGCGGGGGAGCGCGGCGGGCGAGCGCGGCGGGCGAGCGCGGCCGCGGGGCGCAGCACCTGCTCGGGCCGCCTGGCCGAACGCCGTGGTCGAGCCGGTCAGGATTCGGTCCGGCGCATCCACCGGGCGGCGACGACCCCGGTGGTGAACATCATGCCGGAGTAGGCAAACACCGTCAGCAGGGTGGCGGGGTCGGGGAACCACGCGCTGGCCAGGAGGACGCAGGCCGAGACGCTGTGGATGACGCCGGTGCAGGCCAGGGCGATCCGGGCCGGCCGCCGCCGAGGCGCCAGCAGCCACCCGGTCGCCATGGCGGTGAGCACCGTCCCCTCGACGGCCAGCAGGGTCTGCATGCCGGCGTCGAGGAACCGGGGAAGCTGGGTGGAGACCACCACCACGGCCACCACGACCAGGATGAGGTTGGCCAGGCGGGCGCAGCCGCGCTGCAGGCGCAGCGCCCGATCCGGCGCCAGGCGGCGCACGACCACCCCTGCCGACAGGGGCAGTACCTGGAACAGCAGGATCATGCGGGCCATCGGCCAGAGGTAGTCGCCGTCGGTGGGGCCGGTGTGCACCCCGGCGAGGTCGAGGCCGAAGGGCACGAACACGGTGTTGAGGAGGTTGCAGACCAGCACGAGGGCGGCGGCCAGGGCGACGTCGCCGCGGGCCTGGAGGGCCAGGTAGGCCCCCATGGGACCACCGGGAGCGACGGCGCAGAGCACCAGGCCGGCGGTGGGCGCCGGCGGCAGGCCCAGGCCGTGGGCGATGGCCAGGGCGACGGGCGGCACCACGACGTACTGCCCGGCGATGCCGGCCACCAACCCGCCCGGCCGCCGGACGACCCGGGCCAGGGCCGGCAGCGACAGGTCGAGCCCCACGCTGAGCATCAGCAGGACGACGAACACGCTGACGGCGATGGTCTGCGCCTGCTGTGCCGTGGCGGGATCCATGGAAGCCCGGGGGAGGAGGGAGGCCGGCCGGTCGGTGTCGTCGCCGGCGCGTCGTCACCCAGCCGTCACGGTGGGGCGCCGTCGCCGTCGTGTAGTATCGGGCGGTCCATCGGGCCACCGAAGTGGCGTCGCGGGTCCGGCGTCCTGCTGCCCCGCGGCGTCTCCGCTCCGGTCGACCTCGTCGTCGGACCGGCGCCTCCGGTGCTTCCGTGCTCCAGAGGAACAACGATGATCGACCAGCTCTCCCGCGAAGAGCGCATGCAGCTTCTCCGCTTCGTCTGCTCGTTCGCCTGGGCCGACCTCGAGGTGCGGGACCAGGAACGCAAGGTGGTGGAGAAACTCATCCAGAAGTTCCACCTCGACCCCGACGAAGCCGACGAGGTCCACCGGCTCCTGACCCACCCGCCGAGCCCCGAGGACATCGATCCCCAGGACATCCCGGTCGAGCACCGGGAGATCTTCCTCGACGCGGTGCGGGCGATCATCTACTCGGACGGCGAGATCAGCCCCATCGAGGCCGAGAGCTTCGAGCTGCTGGACCAGCTCATCCGCTGATCCCCCGGTTTCCCTGGCCGCGGCGCGGCGGGACCGCCCCCCTCGGCAGGAGGGGGCGTCCGCCGTCGGGGCCGGTCAGTCGGCCTGGCGGCGCAGCACCCGGGCCCGGCCGGAGGTCGCCACCAGGGCGCCGGTCTGTCCGCGCGCCAGCTCGGCGGCGTTGGCTTCGTCCGTGTCGACGTGCATCTCCAGGGCGTAGCGGTCGGAGACGCGGACCAGCACGTCGCCGAACACCAGGTCCCGCCCGTCGCTGTCCACTGCGACCTCGACGATGTCGCCGTCCTGGACGCCGCAGGCGGCGGCATCCTGGGGCCGCATGTGGATGTGGCGCCAGGCGCAGATGGCCCCCTCGGGCAGCTCCAGCCGACCGGCCGGGCCCTCCAGGACGATGGGGGCGCTGCCGGCCACGTCCCCGGAGCGCCGCACCGGCGCGTCCAGCCCCAGCCGGAACTCGTCGGTGCGCGCGATCTCCACCTGGCAGGCCCGCCGGGTGGGCCCCAGCACCCGGACGCCGGCGATGCTGCCCTTGGGACCATGCAGGGTCACCGTCTCCGCGGCGGCGTACTGGCCGGGCTGGGACAGGGGCTTGACCGGGGTGAGGGTGTGGCCGGGCCCGAACAGGGCCTCGACCGCCTCGTCGGTGAGGTGGACGTGGCGGGCGCTGACCGCGATGGGGATGGACAACGGCTCGGCCACCCGGTCGGTGGGGCCGGCGTCTCCGCCGACCGCTGCCTGGCTCTGGAGGGCGATCTCGTGCTGCTCGTCGGTGCGGATGGCGAGGATCCGCACCCGGCTGTGGTCGGCCGACAGCTCGGCAACGGGGTGCTCGGTGTCGACCACCGCGGCGTCGTTGCGGGCGTCGTCGAGGTGCGCCCCCATGAATGACAACCCCCGGGTGGCCAGCCGGCGGACCTGGGCGCTGTGTTCCCCGATCCCGGCGGTGAACACGATGGCGTCGACTCCACCCATGACGGCGGCGAAGCCCCCGATGTAGCGCCGCAGCCGGTGGCAGGCGACGTCGATGGCCAGCCGGGCGGCGGCGTCACCCTCGGCGGCCGCCGCCTCGATGTCGCGCATGTCGGGCCCCCGACCCGAGAGCCCGGCCAGGCCGCTCTCCCGGTTGAGCAGCCGGTCCAGGGTCTCGGCATCCCACCCCTGGCGCATGAGCATCAGCATCACGCCCGGGTCGAGGTCGCCGCAGCGGGTGCCCATCACCAGCCCCTCCAGCGGGGTCATCCCCATGCTGGTGTCCACCGAGCGGCCGTGGTCGACCGCCGTGATGCTGGCACCGTTGCCCAGGTGACAGGTGATGATCCGCAGGTTGCGCCAGTCCTCTCCCAGCCACCGGGCGGCCTGGCGGGCCACGTAGGCGTGGCTGGTGCCGTGGAAGCCGTGGCGCCGGATCCCCAGGCGCTTCCGCAGGTCGGCGGGCAGGGCGTAGGTGGAGGCCGCCGGGGGCATG
>RFKJ01000466.1 GCA_003694325.1 Deltaproteobacteria bacterium | reverse complement strand
GGGCGGGCCCGAATTCGATCGACGGGACCGGGCCTGGGTCGTCGATCGGCTGATGCACGGGCTGATCTTCCTCGGCGGGATCTCCGGCGTGGTGCTGGTGCTGGCGATCTTCGTGTTCATCACCCGCGAGGGGCTCGGCTTCGTCATGGGTCCCCTCGACCTGGTCGAGTTCTTCACCTCGCCGGCCTGGCGGCCGACCTCCGACAGCAACCCGACCTACGGCGCGCTGGCGCTCATCGCCGGCACCGCCAGCGTCACCGGCCTGGCGATGGTGGTGGCGGTGCCCTTCTCCCTGGCGGCCGCCATCTACATCGCCGAGTTCGCCGGCCCCCGGGTCCGGGAGGGGCTCAAGATCCTCGTCGAGCTGCTGGCCGCCATCCCCTCAGTGGTCTGGGGCTTCATCGGCCTGTCGGTGATGAACCGCCTCATCATCCAGGTCTTCCACGTCCCCATCGGGCTCAACGTGCTCAACGCCGGCATCATCCTGGGCCTGATGGCCGCCCCGATCATGACCACCATCGCCGAGGACGCGCTCAAGGCCGTCCCCGACGGCTACCGCGAGGCGGCCGAGGCCATGGGGGCCACCCGCTGGCAGGTGGTGCGCCACGTGGTGCTGCCGGCCGCCCGCAACGGCCTGGTGGCGGCCGTCCTGCTGGGTGTGGGCCGCGGCTTCGGCGAGACCATGGCGGTGCTCATGGCCAGCGGGCACTCCATCAACCTGCCGACCAGCCCGTTCGACTCGGTGCGCGCCCTCACCGCCACCATCGCCGCCGAACTGGGGGAGACCGCCGTCGGCTCGGACCACTACCAGGCCCTGTTCTTCCTCGGCATCTTCCTGTTCGTCATCACCTTCATCATCAACCTGACGGCCGACCTGGTGGTCCGGGGGGGCGGCCGGCGCCTCCGGCTCGGCCGGTCCCGTGGCGAGGCCTAATCATGTTCTCGTCCACCCCGCTCGACGCGCGCAACAAGCGCATCCAGAACCGGGTGCGGATCCTGTTCGGCCTGATGACGGTGCTGCTGGTCCTGCCGGTCCTGCTGATCCTGGGGCTGCTGGTCTACAAGGGCGCCCCGGTCATCAGCCTGGAGTTCCTGCTGACCAGCCCGACGGAGGGCATGACCGCCGGCGGCATCATGCCCGCACTGCTCGGCACCATCTGGCTGGTGTCGGTGGCCCTGCTGGTGTCGGTGCCGGTCGGCGTCGCGGCGGCCATCTTCCTCAGCGAGTATGCCCGGGACAACTGGGTGACCCGGGTCATCAACCTGGCGATCATCAACCTCGCCGGGGTCCCCAGCATCGTGCACGCGCTGTTCGGCGTCGGCGCCTTCGTGCTGTTCTTCCGGTTTGGAACCAGCATCCTGGCGGCCAGCCTCACCCTGGGCATCATGACCCTGCCGGTGGTCATCGTCTCGACCCGCGAGGCGCTGCAGGCCGTGCCCCACGCCTTCCGGGAGGCCTGCTGGGCCATGGGCGCCACCCGGTGGCAGACCATCTGGCGGGTGGTGCTGCCCAACGCCGTCAGCGGCATCCTCACCGGCATCATCCTGGAGGTATCGCGCACCGCCGGCGAGACCGCCCCGATCATGTTCACCGGCGCGGCCTTCTTCCTGCCCTACCTGCCGGTGAGCGTCTACGACCAGACGATGGCGCTGTCGCTGCACCTGTTCGTCATCTCCACGCAGGTGCCCGGCGTTCCGGAGGCCCTGCCCTTCGGCGTCGCCCTGGTGCTCATCGCCCTGGTCTTGACCATGAACGCCACCTCCATCGTGTTCCGCACCGTCCTGCGCCGGCGGAGGAAGTGGTGAACCCGGCCCGTCCATCCTCGCCGCCGCCCGGCGCGCCGCCCCCCGACGAGCGGCCGGTGGTGCTGTCGGTGCGCGACCTGGGGGTCCGCTACGGCGATCACGTCGCCCTGCGGTCGGTGAGCTTCGACATCCACCAAGGCGAGATCTTCGGGATCATCGGGCCGGCCAACAGCGGCAAGACCTCGCTGCTGCGGGCCATCAACCGGATGGACGAATTCGTCGACGGGATGTCGGTCAGCGGCACGGTCGAGCTGTTCGGCCGCGACGTGCGGCGTGTCCGCAACGTCTACGCCCTGCGCCGCCGCATCGGCGTCGTGTTCCCCCTGCCGGTGGGGCTGCCCCTGACCGTCTACGACAACGTGGCCATGGCCCCACGCCTCGCCGGGGTGCGGGACAAGGCGACCCTGGACGAGACCGTGGAGCGGTGCCTGCGCCGGGCCGCCCTGTGGGACGAGGTGAAGGACCGCCTCGACACCCTCGGCAGCCTGCTGTCCGGCGGCCAGCAGCAGCGCCTGACCATCGCCCGGGCGCTGTCCCAGGACCCCGACATCCTGCTGCTCGATGAGTTCAGCATCGCGGTGGACCCGGTGACCACCATGCGGATCGAGGACGTGCTCCGGCAACTTCGGGACGAGATGACCATCGTGCTGGTCACCAACCTGGTGCAACAGGCCCGCCGGCTGGCCGACCGCACCGCCTTCCTGCTGATGGGCGAGTGCGTCGAGGTGGTGGACACCGAGCAGCTCTTCACCGGAGACGTCGCCGACGAACGAACCCGCCACTACGTGGAGGGCCGCTTTGGCTGAGACCCCCGCCATCCGCACCGATCGGCTCTGCCTGTGGTACCGGACCTTCCAGGCGCTGCACGACATCAGCCTGGACATCGAGCAGGGGCGGATCACCTCGCTCATCGGGCCGTCGGGCTGCGGAAAGTCGACGCTGCTGCGGTGCATGAACCGGATCGTCGAGCGGCTGCCCTACGTGCGCATCACCGGAGGCATCGAGGTCCTCGGCCACGACGTGCGGGCCCCCGAGGTCGAGCTGCTCCAGCTCCGCCGCCAGGTGGGGATGGTGTTCCAACGCCCCAACCCCCTGCCGCTGTCCATCCGCGACAACGTCGCGTTCACCTACCGGTTGCAGCGGGGCACGCAACGGATCCCCCGACCCGAGCTGGACGAGGTGGTCGAGGCGGCGCTCCGCGAGGTCCTGCTGTGGGATGCGGTCAAGGACCGGCTCGACGACTCGGCCCTCGGCCTGTCCCTGGAGGAGCAGCAGAAGCTGTGCATCGCCCGGTTGCTGCCGGTGAAGCCCGCCGTGCTGTTGATGGACGAGCCCTGCTCGGCGCTGGACCCGGCGGGCACCGAGGCGGTCGAGGAACTGATCTGGAAGCTCCGCGGCGCCTACACCATCGTCATCGTGACCCACAACATGGCCCAGGCGCGCCGGGCCAGCGAGAGCTGCATCTTCATGCTGATGGGCCGGGTGGTCGAACACCGGCCGACCGATGAGCTGTTCGTCGCCCCGCAGCATCCCGAGACCGCCGACTACATCGAGGGGCGCTACGGCTGAGTCGGCGGATCGGCCGCGATCTGCCCGACCAGCTCCCGGAGCTGGTCGGCGAGGATCCGGTAGTCGACCGCGCCGGGGTCCACCGGCTCGGCCCCCGCCGGCGGGGCACCCGACGTCCAGGCCTCGGCCAGCTCGGCGCTGGACTGGAAGGGGCCCGGGAGTCGGGACACGACCAGGCGCCCCTCCCGGATCCCGCCGATCCGCCACACCGCGGCGAGCCGGTCCACCGGAACCGGAGGAGCGGCGAGCAGCGCGGCGGCGCCGGCGTCGTCTCCCACCGCGCAGAACAGCAGGGTGCGAGGCGGAGGGGTGGGGGTGTCGAAGCCCTTGGCGAGGCTGATGAGCGCCGCCCAGGACAGCGGGGACTGCGCCCCCCCACCGGCGACGACCAGCACGGCCTCCGATTCGCGGCCGTCCTTCCGCCCGCAGATCCGCTCCGCCGGGCCGCTCCCCTGGATCCAGGCCCGGCCGGCCGCCGGCAGGACCCGCATCTCGCCCAGGCGCCGGGCGAGCACCGCGGCGGCGCCGCCCGCTGGCGCCCGGGTCAGGGCCCAGGTGTCCCGCTGCAGGTCCTCGACCGAGATGGCCTCCGGGCCTCCCCGGACGAGTTCGACCCCCATCATCTCGGCCGGGCAGGCCGTCGTCAG
>RFKJ01000465.1 GCA_003694325.1 Deltaproteobacteria bacterium | reverse complement strand
TCGGTGAACTTCATGATGTTGCCCTTGTGGACCAGCGTCACTGTCGGCAGCTTGTGCTGCAGGGCGTGCCGGATGGCCGCCCGCACCAGGCGCGCCGTGCCCTGCTGGCTGACCGGCTTGACCCCGATGCCGCTGGTCTCCGGGAAGCGGATGTTGGTCACGCCCATCTCGTTGATGAGGAAGTCGATGACCTTGCGCACCTCGGGGGTCCCCGCCTTCCACTCGATGCCCGCGTAGATGTCCTCGCTGTTCTCGCGGAAGATGATCATGTCGACCTTCTCGGGCTCCTTGACGGGGCTGGGCACCCCCTCGAACCACCGCACCGGCCGCACGCAGGCGAACAGGTCGAGCTTCTGGCGCAGGGCCACGTTGAGGCTGCGGAAGCCGCCCCCCACGGGCGTGGTCAGCGGGCCCTTGATGGCGATCTTGTAGTCGCGGATGGCCTGCAGCGTGTCCTCCGGCAGCCACTCGCCGGTGACCTCGTTGGCCTTCTCGCCGGCGTAGACCTCGAACCAGTGGATCCGGCGGCGGCCGCCGTAGGCCTTGGCGACCGCGGCGTCGAACACCCGCACCGCGGCGGCCCAGATGTCGGGCCCGATGCCGTCGCCCTCGATGTAGGGGATGATCGGGTCGTCGGGGACGACCAGGGAGCCGTCTCCCTGCACGGTGATGGCGGTGCCCTGCGAGGGTGGGGTCAGGTGGGTGTACTGGGCCACGGTTGCCTCCGAGGATTGGACGGGTCCGTCGAGAGAGGTCGAGGGAAGGGGGGCGAGGGGTCGCCGCGGAGACGGGTCGCGGCGACGCGGCCGTCGCCCGCTCGGGCAGGTGTGGGGGGAGAGCACGATTCGGGGGGCCCGGGCGGGCCCCCCGATCCACGAGCGCGCGGGGTCTACTTCTCCAGGCGCCGCGGCTCCTGGTTTTCGGCCAGGTACTTGCACCGGTAGATGGGCACGCCCCGGCCCCCGCGGAAGACGGTGCGCTCATCGACGATCTGGGCGCAAATGCCGGCGATCCGGCTGAAGCCGAACAGCACGGTGTAGTAGTCGCTGTCGGTCAGGCCGCTGGCGTTGAGCAGGGTGCCGCTGACGGCGTCGACGTTGGGGTAGGGGTTGGAGACCTTGGGGTTCTCCTTGAGCACCTTGACCGCCACCGTGCGCATGGCCAGGGCCGTCTGGAACAGCGGATCGTCCGGGTAGAGCTTCTGGCCCAGCTCGTACTGGATCTTCGCCCGGGGGTCCTCGGCCCGGAGCACCGCGTGGCCGAAGCCGTAGATCTTGCCGCCCCGGGCCAGGGTGTCGCGGCAGAACTGCTCGATGACCACCGGGTCGGTGCTGCCGACGCTGCGCACGAAGTTCAGGCACTCCTGGTTGGCGCGGCCGTGCAGCGGCCCGTAGAGCCCGGCCATGGCGGCGGCGATGGAGGCGTACACGTCCGTGTGGGCGCTGGCGACGGCCTTGCCGGTGAAGGTGGACAGGTTGCCGCCCCCGTGGTCCATGTGCAGCACGTAGAACACGCGGAGGAGCTGCCGCAGGCGATCGGGGTCGGCACCGGGCACGCCCATCTGGTGGACCATGTTCTCCACCAGTCCCAGCTCGGGGCGGCTCTCGATGGGATCGCCCCACCCGCTGCGCAGGCGGAACACGTTGGCGATGAGGGTCGGGGTCCGGGCGACGAGGTTGAGCGCGTCCTCCCGCCAGTCGCCGACCTTGCCGGTCATGCCGAGCAGCACCAGGCCCGCGATGAGCCACTCCATCGGGTGGCCCTCCCGGGGCAGCCGACCGAGCATCTCGAGGACGTGGGGGTCGACCTTGGACCGTGCCGCGAGGTCCGCCTTGAACTCGGCGAGCTGCGCATCCGTCGGCAGGTCCTTGTGGAACAGCAGGTAGACGACGGCTTCCGGGTCCAGGTAGGCCAGGTCCTCGATGGGGTAGCCGACGTAGCTGACCCCCTCCAGCGGATCGACCCGGCTGGTCCGCACGGTGCCGACGGGAAAGCCCCGCAGGCCGGTGTTGAGGTGCGCTTCCGTGATCTCGAACAGGACTTTGTGGTCGCTCATGGTGCCTTCCCGGGGCTCTGGATGGGAAGCGGACTATCGCAGGGTCCGACGGCCCGCCAAGGGACAGCGACATGGCGTCGCGAGCGACACCGTTGCGCCCCCTCCGGCGGTCGATCGTTCGGCAGGATCCCCGCCCGGGAACCGCGATGGACGACCCGGGCTCCGTCGTGCGTTATCGACAGGTGCCGGCGGGACCGCAACCCGCCCTGGAGGTCTCCCCCCATGTTCAGCAGCATCGTCCTGGCCCTCGCCCTGGCGCCGACCCCCGCCCGGGCCGGCAACATCCCCCACGCCGACTTCGAACTCAAGCTGGGCCAGTACTCCATCGCCACCGAGGACTACCGCTTCCCCAGCGGGCTGCGGATCCTCTTCCAGGAGGACCACACCCAGCCCATCGTCTCGATCACCAACTGGATCGACCGCGGCTCCCTCTACGATGGCGTCAACAGCAAGGGCGAGTCGGTGGAGGGCCTGGCCCACAACATCGAGCACCTCGCCTTCCGCGCCCGCCACGAGGGGCTGCCGAAGAACTGGGACGTGATCCAGCAGCTCGGGGGCATCCTCAACGCCTCGACCAGCCGCGAGTGGACCAACTACATGACGGTGGCCCCGGTCGATGCCGCCGTCCCCCTGCTGCGCATCGAGGCCCTGCGGCTGCACGACGCCGTCGAAGGCGTCACCGAGGAGGACGTCGAGGCCGAGAAGGCCATCACCCGCAACGAGCTGCGCATGGGCTACGAGATGGGCGCCAACGGGTCGCCGGCCTTCCGCACCGCGCTGCTCCACATCCCCAAGCTGCTGTTCCCGCCCGACCACCCCTACCAGAACAGCACCATCGGGTCACACGAGACCATCGCCAACATCGATCTCGAGAGCGTGCACCGCTACGTCGAGGAGAACTACCGCCCCGAGTACAGCACCATCGCCGTCGTCGGCGACTTCGACCTGTCCGGCGGCAAGGGCATGGCGATGATCTTCGAGGCCTTCCAGGACGTCGAGTACCTGCTCATGGCCCCCGAGGACGCCGAGGCCTACCAGAAGCTGACCACCCTCGAGGAGAAGCAGGCCTTCATGCAGGACGTGTGGCTGCCCAAGCTGCGCGACTACCTGGAGATGACCCGCACGACGCCGCCCGAGCCCCGCGTCGACTGTGACAACCGTCCCGAACCCCCGCCGCTGTACAACAGCGAGACCATCACCGTCGAGGGCATGGTCGACGCGCCCACGGCCATCGTCGCCTGGTCGATGCCCGGCGGCTACTGCGACGACGACCCGCAGAAGCAGATCCTCGCCAGCATGCTGGGCAACAGCATCATGTACACGCTGGACCCGGACTACGACCCCTTCGCCGACAACAACGACGTCGAGGGGGTGGGCTGCTACGCCGACATCGACAAGCAGGCGACGATGATGGTCTGCGCCATCGAGCAGGGTGCGGCCAGCAAGCTCAAGGCGGAGCGGCTCATCGACCGCGCCGCCGACGCCGTCTACAACGTCTGGGCGCCGGTCGATCCGGGCACCGCCAACTGGCAGATGCTCAACAACAGCTTCGCCGTGGCCCGGCTGTCCTTCATGTCCGACGTGCTCAGCCAGACCGACAACGTCGCCAGCCTCTACGGCCGTTCCTTCTTCGTCAGCCAGCACGCCCACTACACGGGCAGCCCCAACTTCTTCTCGGACTCGATCAACGCCTTCTCGACCATCGAGCTGGCGCCGATCCAGGAGCTGGCGCGCAAGTACCTGCGCCGGGACCGGATGGCGTCGATGATCATCGAGCCGATGGACGAGGAGGAGCGCGAACGCCTCGAGGCCAGCGCCAGCGAAGCCGACAAGGACAACCCGGTCGCCGACGAGCACCGGGCCAAGGAGGACGCCAGCCGCCAGCTCTTCGACACCGAGGCCCTCACCCCCGAGGCCATCAAGAAGGTCACGGTGATGCCCGACGTGGACGAGATGCGCGCGTTCACCCTGGACAACGGGCTGTCCGTCGTCATCATGGACCACGGCGAGGCGCCCCTGGTGAAGGTCGGCCTGCAGGTCAAGGGCGATGACGCCACCGCGCCCCGGTACGGGCTCGACAGCTTCGCCTGGGCGCTCTACTCGACCGGCGAGGAGACCGCGACCGATCCCACCGCCCAGACCCTGCGGGTGGCCGGCACCGCCGGCTACCGGGATCGCAACACCCTGTACGCCTCGGGCAGCTCCGGCAACCTCGACGCCCTCCTCGAGAAGATCCGCTGGAACGTCGAGGACTACGACTGGCAGATGGCCGGCAAGTCGCAGACCATCAAGAAGTGGGCCAGCAGCGCCCGTCGGGATGGCGAGGAGCCCGAGACCTGGGCCTCGCGCATGAGCCGGGAGCGCGTCCTGGCCGGCTCTCCCTACGGAGAGTGGCTCAGCCCGCAGGAGTACCGGGACATGGACGCCTGGGGCCTCGACGACGTGAAGTCCTGGGTGTTCACCAAGTGGCAGCCGGCCAACGCCTACCTCGTCATCGTGGGCAATCTCGACGACGTCGACGCGGCCGAACAGCAGGTCCACGCCTACTTCGACTCCTGGCGCTACCGCGGGAGCGGCACCCCCGGCGCCATCGAGCCCCCGCCGCCGCCGGCCGCCCAGCCCGACCGCCAGGTCCTGCTGTTCGACAAGCCCATCGCCACCCAGTCCAAGGTGCAGCTCGCCTGCCAGCTCCACAAGGAGGGCGACGAGGACGTCCCCACCGCCATGGTGATCCAGAAGGCGATGACCTTCAAGGCCTTCGAGCGGCTGCGCGAGGAGAAGGGCCTGACCTACGGCGCCTACGCCTACCCCCAGCTCTACGACGGCGACACCGCCGAACTCTTCGTCGCCTCGGTCATCCAGAACAGCGGCGCGGCCTACGGGGTGCAGACCATGCTCGACATCGTCGCCGAAGCCGCCGAAGGTGCCTGGGACGAGGGCTTCATCCGCACCAACAAGTGGAACGTCGCCCGTACCATGGTCAGCACCCAGCAGTCCGGCGACCAGATGCTGTCCACCATCCTCCGCGCCGGGCGGGACAACCTCGACTACTTCCGCAACTTCCCCGACTGGCTGGCCGCCGTCGACGCCGACGACATCGCCGAGGCCATGTCCACCTGCCAGGGACACGAGGTCGTCACCGTGGTCGGCCCGGTCGAGGAGATCGCACCGCAGTTCGACGAGGCGGGGATCCCCTACGAGGTCGTCGACTGGAAGGCGCTGCAGGAGTCCCTCCTCACCCCCAAGGAGCTGAAGGCCTGGCGCAAGAAGCTGGAGGAGGAGGCCGCCCGCGACAAGAGCGAGAGCTGACCGACACCCTGCGCCGCCGGCCCGGCCGGGCCGCGGCGCGCTGCACGCCGGGCGTTGGCGGGTAGAGGGTCCTGTGTCCGAATCGCCCCACGCCCGCACGGTCGGCCGGCCGGTCCACCTCTCCCGGATGCTCGGGGTGTTCCGCTACAGCGGCAACGCCCTCCGCCTGGTCTGGCAGACCAGTCGCCGCCTGTCCCTGGTCTTCGGCCTCCTGACGGTGGTCGCCGGACTGCTCCCTGCGACCGTGGCATGGGTCGGTCGGTTCATCGTCGACCGGGTGGTGGCCCTGCAGGCCTCCACCGTGGTCGAGCCCGAGCTGGCCGGCCTGCTCGGGCTGGTGGCGCTCGAAGGGCTGCTCGTGGCCACCCTGGCGGCCAGCCAGAAGGGGATCGAGGTCCTCCAGCACCTGCTGCGGGCCCGGCTCGGGCACCGCGTCAACGTCATGATCCTCGAGAAGGCGCTCCGCCTGCCCCTCAGCCGGTTCGAGGACAGCGACTTCTACGACCGGATGACCCGGGCGCGCCGGGAGGCCAGCTCCCGACCGCTGGCCCTGGTCCGCAAGACCTTCGCCATCCTCCAGAACGCCGTCAGCCTCGTGTCCTACGGGGTGCTGCTCATCGCCTTCAGCCCCCTGGCGGTGGCGGTGCTGGTGGTCGCGGCGATCCCGGCCTTCATCGCCGAGACGCGGTTTGCCGGGCAGGCCTTCCGCCTGTTCTCGTGGCGGACCACCGAGGCTCGGCAGCAGATGTACCTGGAGACGGTCCTGGCCCGCGAGGACTACGCCAAGGAGGTCCAGCTCTTCGGTCTCGGCCCCGAGCTGCTCCGCCGCTACCGGGCGATCTTCGACGCCGTCTACGGCGAAGACCGGGACCTGACCCTGCGCCGCGGAGCCTGGGGCTACGCCACGGGCCTGCTGTCGACCGCCGCCTTCTACGGCACCTACGCCTGGATCGTCACTGCCGCCGTCCGCCACCAGATCACCCTGGGCGAGATGACCATGTACGTCATGGTCTTCAAGCAGGGCCAGTCGGCCTTCTCCGCCATGCTGTCGAGCATCGGCGGCATGTACGAGGACAACCTCTACCTCAGCAACCTCTACGAGTACCTGGACAGCGAGACCCCCCCACCCCGCCGCGGCGCGACCGAGGGGCCCCGGCCCGGCGACGGGATCCGGTTCGAGAACGTCCGGTTCACCTACCCGGGAGCCGACCGGCCCGCCCTGGACGGGGTGAGCCTGCACCTGCGGCCCGGCCGGAAGCTGGCGCTGGTCGGCCACAACGGATCCGGCAAGACCACCCTCATCAAGCTGCTCACCGGGCTGTACGAGCCCGACCAGGGCCGGATCACCCTCGATGGCCTGCCCCTCCCCGAGTGGGACGAAGCGGCCCTGCGCCAGCGGGTCGGGGTGATCTTCCAGGATTTCGTCCGCTACCAGATGCTGGTCGGCGAGAACATCGGGGTCGGGGACGTGGACCGCATCGACGACGAGGCGGCCTGGGTCGACGCGGCCACCCGGGGGCTGGCCATCGACTTCGTACGACGCCTGCCCCGGGGGTTCCACACCCAGCTCGGACGGTGGTTTCGAGACGGCCAGGAGCTGTCGGGGGGCCAGTGGCAGAAGATTGCGCTGGCCCGCGCCTTCATGCGGAGCCGGGCGGACATCGTCGTCCTCGACGAGCCGACGGCCGCCATGGATGCCGAGGCCGAGGCCCGGATCTTCGAGCACTTCCGCGCCGCCACCGCCGACAAGCTGGCGATCCTGATCAGCCACCGGTTCAGCACCGTGCGCATGGCCGACGAGATCGTGGTCCTGGACCAGGGCCGGGTCATCGAGCAGGGCAGCCACGCCGAGTTGATGACGCTGCAGGGGCGCTACGCCCATCTCTTCGAGCTGCAGGCCCGGGGCTATCGCTGAGCGGCAGCCCCGCGGGCCTGGCGCGCTGGGTGTAGCATTTTGACACACAGGGTCAGAACGCTACACCAGAATGCCCCATCCTGCATCACCCTGGGTGGCGACGGCCCCGGGGAACAGCCCTCCCGCCCGTGGCACGCCACTTGCTTTCCCTCGGGCTCGCCGGCCATCACGTCCGGCAGGTGTCCCCCCTCTCCCACCCAGCGCCTCCACGGAGTCCACCATGGCGATCACCGCCCGCACCCGCCTCGGCGACCTCCTCGAAGACCACCCCGACGTCGACGAGGTGTTCGACAACTACGGCGTGGAGATCACCGACGACATGATGGCGATGACCCTGCACGAACTCTGCAAGGCCGAGGCCCTCAACTACTGGGAGCTGAAGAGCGACATCGTCGAGGCCGCCGGCTGGGACGGGTCGGCCACCGACGACGACGAGGACGAGGATTTCGACGAAGATGAACTCCTCGACGACGAGTTCGAGGACGAGGACGACGACTGGGACGACGACCCCGACCTCGACCTCGACGAGGTCGACGAGGTCGACGACGACCTGGACGACGAGTAGGCCTCCGCGGCAGCCTCCGCAACGTCCGGGCGCCGGGTGGCGGCGTCCTCGGGTAGCATGGCCCGGACCCCACCGCCCGACCTGGGACGACGATGAGCAACCGTGGGCACGTGCTGCTGGTCGCCGGTTCCCGGTCCGCCCGGAGCGGCGACCTGGCCGACGCGCTGCGGCACCGCGGCTTTGACGTGTCGGCGCCCCCGTCCCTGGCCGATGCCCTGCGGGAGATCGACGGCGGCTCGGCCGACGCCGTCGTGATCGGCCCCGATGTCGACCACGACCGGGCGCTGCACGACTGCCGGCAGGTCAGCACCCGCTCCGAGGTGCCGGTCATCCTGATCACCGCCGACGCCGGCCGGGAGACCCTCGACGCGGCGACGCGAGCCGGTGCGTTCTCGGTCCTGCCCGCCTCCTCCGACCTCAGCGCCGTCGACCTGGCCCTCGACCGCGCCGTGGAGCACTCGGCGCTGCGCCGCGAGGTGGAGCGGCTCGAACAGGCGATTCGTGACCGGCCCGGGTTTGGTGCCCTCATCGGCAGCAGCCCACCGATGCAGCAGCTCTACGACGTCCTGGAGCGGGCCGCGCAGAGCGACGTCTCGGTCCTGCTCACCGGCGAGAGCGGCACCGGCAAGGAGCTGGCGGCCCGGGAGATCCATCGCCACTCCCGGCGGGCCGACGGCCCGTTCGTCGCCGTCAACCTCGCCGCGGTTCCCGATGGATTGCTGGAGAGCGAGCTGTTCGGCCACGCCCGCGGGGCGTTCACCGACGCTCGCAGCGCCCGGCGCGGCCTGTTCGCCGAAGCCCACCGCGGCACCCTGTTCCTCGACGAGATCGGCGAGCTGTCGCTGCCCCTGCAGCCCAAGCTCCTCCGCGCGCTCCAGGAGCGGACCGTGCGCCCGGTGGGCAGCGACCGGGAGATCGAGGTCGATGTCCGGATCATCACCGCCACCAACCGGGACCTCGACGCGATGGTGGCCGATGGCCGGTTCCGCCAGGACCTGTACTACCGCCTCGCGGTCGTCCAGATCGAGACCCCGCCCCTCCGCAACCGGGGCGCGGACATCCTGACGCTGGCCCAGCACTTCCTCGCCGCCGCGGCCGCCCGCTCCGATCGCCACCTGGGGATCAGCAACGCCGCGGCCCGCAGCCTGTTGCGGTATCGCTGGCCGGGCAACGTCCGCGAGCTGGAGAACGTCATCGAGCGCGCCGTTGCCCTGTCCCACGGCGACCGGATCGGCCTGCAGGACCTGCCGCAACGGGTCCGGGGCATCACCCCCGAGCCCCGACCCGACCCGCGGCAGCCCCCGCTCCCTCCCGCCGACGACCTCGTGCCCATGCACGTCATCGAGGCCCGCTACATCCGTCGGGTCCTCGACCACACCGATGGCAACAAGGCCCAGGCAGCGCGAATCCTCGGCTTCGACCGCAAGACCCTCTACCGGAAGATCCGCCTCTACGGCCTGTCGGAGGAATGATCCATGACTGCTGGTTCCGACGGGTCTCCCCCGTCCCAGGACCCCGTTCCACCCCGTCCCCGTCGTGGCGCCGCGCCCCGGGTGGTCGACCCGGGGAGCTTCGACGATGTGGCCCATTTCTATCCCAAGGCGCTCAACGCGGCGCTCCATCCGCAGCTTCGCTTCTTCGCGAGCCTGGGCAACGAGCGGATCGCGACCCGCTACTGCCACCTGCACCCCAAAGCACGCAGGTCGACGGTCATCGATGTCCTCACCCGGTGCCCCGAACACTTCCGGTGGGGGGGCGCCGACCTGTTCCCCGTGACCACCGAGAGCGGGGAGCGGCGCATCGTGGTGATCGAGACCAACTCGTGTCCCTCGGGCCAGAAGTCCTACCCACGGACCGACGAGGTCAGCGAGCAGGGAGGGTACAGGATCCTGGTCGAGCGCTCGTTCGCCCCGACCCTGGCGAAGCGACGGGCGTTGCCTCGGGGCGGCCTGGCCGTGCTATTCGACAAGAACGAGATGGAGGCCAGCGGCTACGCGGCAGCCATGGCCGATGTCTTCGACGAACCGGTCCACCTGGTCCCCTGCATGGACGGTGACCCGGACCCGGGGTGGCGATTCAACGCCGACCGGGTGCTGGAGGTCCGGTCGGCGACCTCCGGGGAATGGCAGCCCATCCGCGGCGCCCTGCGCTACGTCACCCAGCGCCCCTGGAACCGGATCCCCGCCACCACGCGCACCTGCATCTACAACCCGGTGCTGACCTGTCTGTCCGGTGGCCGCAACAAGCTGATGGCCGCCAAGGCCTATGACCTGCTCAACGCGGAGCTGTCCGGAGAGGGCCTGGCCATCCGGGTCCCCGAGACCATCTGGGACGTCAGCAAGGACGAGGTTTCGCTGTGGGTCGAGCGGATGGGCGGCGTCGCCGTGGTCAAGGACCCCTACAGCAACGCCGGCCAGGGTGTGTTCACCATCACCCGGCCGGCGGAGCTCGACGCCTTCATGCGGCGACCCGCGCGCTACGACCGGTTCATCGTCCAGGCGCTGATCGGCAACGTCGGCTGGTCGAGCCGTAGCCGGGGCGCCCGCCTGTACCACATCGGAACGGTGCCCGACCGACGGGGCCGCATCCATGTAGCGGACCTCCGGATGATGGTGGCGGCGGGTCCCGAGGGCTTCTTCCCGGTGGCCGTCTACGCCCGGCGAGCGCGCGCACCCCTGCCGACGGTCCTCGACGCGGAGACGCCGAGCTGGGACGTGCTGGGGACCAACCTCTCGGTCCGCGATGCCCATGGCGACTGGGCCACCCAGACCGAACGCCTCGTCCTCATGGACCAGCGCGACTTCAGCCGCCTGGGGCTCGGCCTCGACGACCTCATCGAGGCCTACATCGAGACCGTCCTGGCGATGACGGCCATTGATCGGATGGCCGGTCGCCTCATGAACACCCGCCGGCGGCTGAACCGACGTCTGTTCCGCTCGCTGGACCCCGACCCCTCCCTGCTCGCCGAGATCCGCGCATGAACGACATCCCTGGTGCTGCGGTGGAGTGCGACCGCCTCGAACTCGACGCCCTTCCCGAGGGGCGGACGACCCGCCTGGCGTTGGCCATCAGCCACGATCAGCTCGGACAGCCGATCCGCGTCCCGGTGCTCGTGGCCCGGGGCCGCCGCCGCGGACCGGTCCTGGGCTTGACGGCCGCTCTGCACGGCAATGAACTCAACGGCGTCCCCGTCATCCACCGGGTCTTCGCCGGCCTGGACCCGTCCACGCTGCGCGGCACCGTCGTGGCCGTGCTCGTCACGAACGTGCCGGGGTTCGTCCGGCGACAGCGAGCGTTCATGGATGGCCAGGACCTCAATCACATCATGCCGGGCCGGGCCCGCGGAAACTCCGCGGAGGTCTACGCCTGGCGCCTGGTCAAGCGGGTGCTCGCGCCGCTCGACCTCCTCGTCGATCTCCACACCGCCAGCACCGGGCGGATCAACTGTCTGTACGTGCGCGCCGACATGACCCGCCCCGACACCGCGGCCATGGCCTACCGGGTACACCCGCAGGTGGTGCTGCACAACCCGGCGAACGACCGCACCCTGCGCGGCACCGCCATGGGTATGCAGATCCCCGCGATCACCTTGGAGATCGGCAACCCCCAGCGGTTCCATCCCGAGTACATCAAGGTCTCGGTCCACGGCATCCGCCGGATCCTGGCAAGCCACGGCATGGTCCCACGGCGGAAGGCTCCGGAGACCGCCCACCCCATCGTCTGCAGCCGAAGCCGCTGGCTCTACACCCAACAGGGAGGCTTCCTGGAGGTATATCCGAAGGTGGCCACCCGGGTCGAGAAGAACGAGGTGATTGCCCGGATCCGCGACGTATGGGGCTCCGTCATCCAGGAGTACAAGGCGCCGTACAGCGGCGTCGTCATCGGCAAGTCGGTGGATCCCGCCGCGGAGACCGGCGCCCGCATCCTGCACCTCGGCGAGATCGCGTCCGACGACGACGCGCGATTCCTGCGCCGCCCCAAGGAGTTCCGATGACCATCGTGGTCCTGGTCAACGACGTACAGGACGTGCGGTCCACGCAGAGCACCGCCGCGCTGGCCTGGCGCGCCGCGCAGGCGGGCATGGCGCTCCGATGGACCGACGTGGCCCACCTCGGCGTGGATGCCCAAGGCCAGGTGTGGGCTCGCTGCCGACAGGCCGCCCCCTCGCCCGATCCCGACCGGTGGCTGGCGGCCTGCAAGGCCGCCACGCCCGCCGTCACCGTGCTCGGCCCCGGCACGACCGTCCTGGTCCGCACCAACCCCGGCCGGGATGGCCGTCGGGCGGCCCTGCACGACGCGGCGCTCGCCATGCTGGCCCTGGCCCGCGACCGGGGCGCGGCGGTCCTCAACGATCCGGATGGGCTGCGACAGGCCGGCAGCAAATTGTTTCTCTGCCGGCTGCCTTCCTGGACGCGACCCGCCACCATCGTCAGTGCGGACCCCGACACTCTCGCTGACTGGGTTCGCCAGCGGAGCGAGCCGAGCATCCTCAAGCCCCTGTCCGGCACCCAGGGCACGGATGTGTTCCGCGTGACGCCGGAGGACCACGGCAACCTCCGCCAGATCTGCGCCGTCGTCACCCGGAACGGCTGCGGCATCGCCCAGGCGTGGCTGCCGGAGGGCTTCCGTGGAGACGTGCGGCTCCTCCTGGTCGACGGAGGCCTCCTCGAAGTGGACGGACACGTCGCCGCCGTCGCCCGCATCCCCGGGTCCGGCGAATTCCGGAGCAACGTCGCCCAGGGCGGGAGAGCCGCGGCCGCCATCATCCGTCCCCGATGGCGCCGGATCGTCGATGCCGTCGGGCCCATCCTGCGCCGGCACGGCTTGTGGCTGGTCGGCCTCGACCTCGTCGGCGATCACATCGTCGAAGTCAATGTCTACAGTCCCGGCGGATTCACCGATGCCGAGGCCTTTGCCGGCGGGGTGGACTTCACGGGGACGGTCCTCCGTTCCCTGCTGCAACACGCTGATCGGAGCTGATCCATGTCCATCCTGCTGGAGCCCACGGAGGACGCCCCGTCCCGGGTCGCGTGGACCATGGCGGACGGGGAGCTGGTGGCCACGAGTTGCCCGTCGGGCTGGCGGCTCGACCGGAGCTGGGGTGCCGACCCTCTGTTCACGACACACCGGCCACGCCTTCGACTGGGAATCGGTACCGGCATCGTCATCGCCAGCCTGGATGCTCCCACGGTGATCGCGCCCCGGACCTCCGGGGTGGAGTGGTGGCTGTCCTGGCCCCTCGCGGTCGAAGTCATCGCACCCGGCGGCGAGATCATCGAGCAATGGCGACCTGGACTGCGGCGCACGCTGTTCGGCGCCATCCACGACGGGGGGGTCGAATCCACGGTGCGGTGCACACACCTCCCGGATCCGGACGCCACGGCCATGTCTCCGCCCGCCGCCCTGCACGTGGTCGTCGATTCCCGCGCGGCCGGCCCCATCACCCTGCGGCGCTTTCCGGTGGACGAGGCCCTGCTCTCCCTGGCCCGAGCCGACCGGCGATTCGTCTGCGGCTCCGTCCGGGTGCGGGTCGAAGACGGGCAGCGCGCCGAGGTCGAGACCCGACCCCTGCCGGCGATCGGCGGGTTCGCCCCGGTCCCGCGCGATCGCCCCGCCTCCTCTCCCGACCGGGTACCCACCCTGAGCTGGCTGCTCGACGCAACCCGACGCAGCGTGGAGTTTCAACCATGACGGCCGACCTTTCGCTTTCCGCTGCCTTGGACCTGGTCGACATCCCCGCCGTGCGGGCCGCGGTCATCCTGGTCGTCGGCCTGGTGCTCGTCTCCGTGCTCGCCCGCTTCGTCCAGCGGCGGGTGGCCCGCCGCGGGTCGGCACACTGGGCGCTGGTCAGCCGGAAGCTCGTGGCCTATGCGGGTGCCGCGACGGTCTTCGTCGCGGCAGCCCGGACCCTGGGCCTCGACCTGACCGCGTTGGCAGCCACCGCCGGCGTGGCCACCGTGGCCGTGGGCTTCGCCGCGCAGACCAGTCTGTCCAACCTCATCGCCGGCCTGTTCCTGCTGGTCGATCGCCCGTTCGAGATCGGGGACTCGATCAACATCGACGGCAACATGGGGGTGGTCCGGGGCATCACGTTGATGTCGACGCTGGTCAGGACCTTCGATGGCATCTTGATCCGCTGGCCGAACGAGGTCGTGCTCAAGTCGACCATCCTGAACTATTCCTCCCTCCCCGCGCGGCGGGTGGAGATTCGGGTCGGCGTCGCCTACGGCACCGACCTGCCCCGGGCGCGCCGCGTCATCCGGGAGGCGATCAGCGACCTGGAGATCGTGCTGGTGGAACCCACCGTCGACGTGATCACCCGAGGCTTCCTGGACAGCGCCGTCGAGCTGGAGGTTCGTGCCTGGGTGGCCCAGGGCGACTTCGTGCAGGGCCGGACGGCAGTCGTCGAGGCGGTACACCGGAGCCTGGCGGACGCCGGGATCGAGATTCCGTTCCCCCATCGAACCATCCGGCTGGCGGACGGTGCCAAGCCGCGCACCATCGACGTTCCAGCGACGAACCCCAGCAGCGAGGTGAACCGTGTCCCGGAAGGCGTCCAGCAGGCGCAGAAGACGTGATCGCGCCCCCGCTCGGGCCGCAGCCCGGCGCGGGCTGCCCCCCGGTGCCGGTGACTACGTCGGTCCACCGCGCGACCACCGCATCCGGATCTCGATTCACGAGTACTCGGCCGACCATGTCGCCGAATCGACGGATGCATCCCTTGCCGCCGTGGAGCGTGCAAGGGACCGACCGTCCGTGACCTGGGTCGACCTCGATGGAATCCATGACGCCAGCACCGTCCAGGCCATCGGCGCGGCCTTCGGGCTCCACCCGCTGGAGATCGAGGACGTCCTCAATCCGAGCTGCCGCCCCAAGGCGGAGGACCACGGTGACCATGTCTTCACCATCATGAAGATGCTCACCCCGACCGCGGATGATCGAGCCTACGAGGTCGAGCAGGTCTCGGTCGCACTCGGGCCAGCCTGGGTGATCACCTTCCAGGAGCGCCCGGGGGATCCCTTCGACGCAGTGCGCCAGCGGATCCGGGACGGGAAGGGGCGGATCCGACGCCATGGCGCCGACTACCTGTTCCACGCCATCCTCGATGCCATCGTCGACGGATGGTTCGTCATCCTCGAACAGACCGAAGGATCCGTCAGCGACCTGGAGGCCGAGGCGACCGGCGACTCCCCCGAGGACCTTCCGCGACGGGTCCACGCACGCCTGGCCGACATCCTCATCCTGCGTCGCCTCCTGTGGCCGACCCGGGAAGCCATCTCCGCGCTTCTTCGCACCGAGGGCCGGGTGATCCATCCCGCCACGAAACCCTACCTGCGAGACCTGGCCGACCACGTCGTCGAGACCCTCGAGATCCTGGACAACCAGCGTGAACGGCTCACGGCGGTGCTGGAATTGCACCTGGCCCGCACCAGCCATCGACTCAACGAAGTCATGCGCCTGCTGACCGTCGTCGCCACCCTGTTCATCCCTGTGACCTTCATCGCAGGGGTGTATGGCATGAATTTCGACTACATGCCGGAACTCCACCATCGTCACGGCTACCCCATCACCCTGCTGGTCATGGCGACCATCATGCTGGCGATGGTGGCATGGCTCCGCCACCGGCGGTGGATCTGAGGGGGAACGGGGCGCCCCGTTCGGCGCTCTCCCCTGGCCGGTGGAACCGGTCCGCCCCGACCGGCGCAATGAGCCGGGAGGGGCCGTTCACCCCTTCGCGGAACGGGATGCCGCCGGGCGCCCGCCCGCCCGGAGGGCGTCCAGTCCCCGGTCATCGATGTGCAGGTCGAGCTGCGGGTAGGCGATGACGATGCCCGCCGCCTTCAAGCCATCCCACACGGCCTTGCGAAGGCGGGACTGCGTGCCGTCCATGCGCCATGGATCGTCCGTCCAGACGGACAGCTCCCAATCCACCGACGAGCTTCCGAATTCGCGCAGGAACACCAGCGGTTCCCGATCCTGCACCCGCCCCGGGAAGCTGTTCCCGACCTCGCGCAGCACGGCCTCGACCCGGTCCATGTCGCTGTCGTAGTGGACGCCGACCATCACCTTGACCCGCCAGAGCCGATCCTGGAAGGTGTGGTTGACCACCGAGGTCTCGACCAGCGTACTGTTGGGGACGATGATCTCGTCGTCGAACAACGAGCGGACGACGGTCGACCGGATCCCCATGTGCTCCACCCGCACGACACGTCCGTCCACCGTGAGGACGTCACCCGGCCGGATGCTGCGCTCGACGAGGAGGATGATCCCCGACACGAAGTTCTGGGCGATGTTCTGCATCGCGAACCCGATGCCCACCGCGAAGATGGCACCGGCAGCGAACAGGTTTCCCAGGTCGAACCCCAGCGACTGCATCGCCATGGCCAGGCCGGCGACCAGCACCGCGTAGTGGGTGCTCCGGGTGAGCAGCGCCGCGGTCCCGGGATCGTCGACCCTTCGCCGCTGGAGCGCGCGCTCGATCGCCCGCTGGGCCAGCTTCGACACCCGGACGGTCACCACGACGATGACGATGGCCGTCAGGAGATTGACCAGGGTGATGGGCGCGCCCCCGACGTGGACGATCTCGAACCGGAGCATCCTCGACAGGAAATCGATGGCATCAGGCAGGGTCATCGGTTCGCGCGGCTCCCTTGGAGATCTGCACTCCTGCTATCCGCGGCCGGAGCCGATGGCCGGCGGTTCGTGGTCGACCCGCCTCACGGGCGACGAGGCGCACGGGCGACGAGGCGCACGGGCGACGAG
>RFKJ01000464.1 GCA_003694325.1 Deltaproteobacteria bacterium | reverse complement strand
GGGCGAGGGAGTCGGGGGATCGGGCTCGACGCGGGCCAGCCAGGACTCGTGCCAGAACACCGGGCAGGCCCGCTGGCAGCCGGCATCGTCGTGGATCTGGGACCCGTCGCAGAGCACGTCCCGCAACAGCACGGCGTGGCGAATGCGCCGGACCTCGCGGCTGCGCTCGTCGTAGAACCGCTCGACGGGGCGGTCCACGATGAACTCCCGACCGGCGAAGCGGTCCATGACCTCGGGGATGTAGTAGACGCCGCCGGTGCGTCCGTGGGTGAGGGTGGCGCGGATCTCGTCCCCCGTTCGGACCCGCACCCGCTCACCCGCGACCAGTCCGAGCGGGGCGGCCGTCTTCAGCGGCGGCGGTGCCGCCGGGAGAGCCGGCGAAGTGCGAAGCACGCGGATCCGGCCCCGCACGAGCCGGACGCCGTGCTGCACCTGGTAGAGCCGGGTGCGGAGGGGACCGGCGTCGGCGTCCGCCCGGTTGATGAGCACCTGGAGCTGGCAGTCGGAGGGGTGCTGCACCCGGGCCCTCGGCCAGCCCGGCTGGTGCCGGCGGATGGTGTCCTCGTACCGGGCCAGGTGGACGTCGGCGTCGCCGCCCACCAGGTTCGCCTGGATGGCCGGGCGCTGCAGGGTGGCGATGGCTGCCCGCCGGATCCGCTGGCGGGCCTGCTCCGCGGAGCGGGGGGCGGCACGCTCCACCTGCCGGCGGAGTCGCCCGGCGGTTCGGGGGACGAGCCCCGGGCGTCCGAGCGGGGTGACTCGCAGCTCGTGGGTCGCGTAGTAGAACTTGTAGGGCTCCCGCCCGATGAGGAACTCGAAGCGCTGGTGGCCCTGGTCGTGGCTGCGCCGCATCAGGTGTTCGAACAGCAGCACCCCTGGCGAATACCCGGCGAACCGGGGGTCGTAGGCGCTGATCCAGCAGGCCGTGCGCCCATCGTCGACGGCGATGAGGTTGCCGGCGATGGCCCGACCGTCGGCCCACAGGACGGCGAGTCGCAGGATGCCCGCGGCGACCAGGTGGTGGACGAACTGTCGGTTGCGGGGGGAGCCGAAGTGGTCGAAGCCGCCGGTGCGCCGGAGCTGGCGGGACTTCCAGAGCAGCACCCGCTCGACCAGCTCGTGGTCCGGTTCGTCGTCGGAGAAGCGGACCGCGCCGATGTCGCGGGACAGCCGGCGAAGTCTCCGGCGCGACTGGCGGAACGCCCGCGAATTGCGACGGCTGCAGGCCTGGACGAAGGCCTCCCAGCCTCCGGTGCTCGACCAGTCGATGTACGGCGCGGTGTCGGTGCCCGGGGGCAGGATGGCGTCGGGGTCCGCCGGGCGGGCTTCCAGCGCGACCCGGGCGATGAACGAGGCGGGGACCGGATCCTCGGCGACGGTGCCGCGATCCCGGGCGGGGTCGAGCGGCTCGTAGTAGTCGAGCAGCGGCGGGACCAGCACCCGGCCGCGAGGGGACCGCAGCACGCGGAAGGTCCGGTCGGCCACCTGCACCGTGGCCGGCCGACAACCCCGGCCTCCCACCAGGATGGAGGCGGCGGCCTGCAGGAACCTGTCGGACGAGAAGAAGTTCGCCATGGACCCCTGCACGGCGGCGGAGGTGCGGGAGGTGAGCAGGCTACAGATAGCGTGAAACGCGCCGACCGAGGTGAAGACCATGCGCCAGGCCGCCCTGCCCACGGCTCGAACCCGGGAACGTGTCCACGCCGAGGTTCCCGAACGCACCGACGTGGTGGTGATCGGAGCCGGCCTCGGCGGCCTGATGACCGCCGCGCGGCTGGCGCGGGCCGGCCTGGCGGTGACCGTGTTCGACGCCCACTACGTGGCGGGCGGCTGCGCGACCATGTTCCACCGGACGACCCGCCGGGGGACCTGGCAGTTCGACATCGGCCTGCACTACATCGGCGACTGCGGACCGGGGGGCCGGATCCCCACCCTGCTGGCCGAGGTCGGGGTGGAGCTGGAGTTCGCCCGGATGGACGACGACGGCTTCGACACCATCGTCCTGCCCGACCTGCGCTTCCCCATCCCGGCCGACCGCGACCGGTACCGGCAACGCCTCGTCGAGTTCTTTCCCCGCGAGAAGCGGGGAATCGATCGCTACGTGCGCCTCCTCGAAGAAGTCGACCACATGGCGACCTGGATGGAGCAGGAGCACCGCGGCGGCGTGGCGACCTCGCTGCAGATGCTCTGGCAGGTGGCCAGCCACGGGCGCCTGTTGGCCCGCTACCAGCACGCCACCATCGCCCAGGTCCTCGACGACTGCACCGATGACCCGGTGCTGCGGGCGGTCCTCCTCGGCCAGAGCGGCGACTACGGGGTGTCGCCGCGCCGGGCCAGCGCCCTGATGCACCTCGGCCTCCAGAACCACTACTTCCGCGGCGCCTGGTACCCGGTGGGCGGCGGGCAGGTGATCGCGGACGCGCTCTGCGAGGTGATCGAGTCCCACGGCGGTCGCGTCTGCCTGCGCAAGCCCATCGACCGGATCCTGGTGGAGGGAGGGCGGGCCGTCGGGGTGCGGGTGGCGCCGGCCCGGCAGGACCCGCGCGAGGTCCGGGCCGACGTGGTGGTCAGCAACGCGGACCTCAAGCACACGCTGGGCGACCTGCTCCCCGAGGAGGCGCTGCCCCCGCGGTGGTCCCAGCGCCGCCGCAAGCTGGAGATGGGGGGGGCCATCTTCCTGGGCTTCTTCGGCGTGGAGGGAGACCTGCGAAAGCTGGGGATGCAGGCCCGCAACTACTGGTGCTTCGACTCGGTCGACGTCGAGGGGATGTACGCCGACGTCGCCCGCGGCCGCCTCGACCCGCGGTGTGTCTACATCACCAGCGCATCGCTGAAGGATCCTGCCACCACCGGGCACACCCCGGAGGGGACGATGGGGGTGGAGGTGATGGCCCTGGCGCCCGGGTGCCCCGAAGCGTGGGGCGTGTCGCCCGACGACGTGCTGACCGGGCGCTATCGCAAGGATCCCACCTACCTCGCGCACAAGCAGCGGGTCGAGGAGCGCCTCGTCGAGCACCTCGACCGGCGGTTTCCCGGGGTGGCCGCGCGCCTGGTCTTCCGCGAGAGCGCGACGCCGGTCACCCACACCCGGTTCACCCGGGCCAGCGAGGGCACCGGTTACGGGCTGGCGGCGACACCGGAGCAGATGCTGAAGAACCGTCCGGGGTACCGCGGGCCGGTCGACGGCCTCTATCTGGCGGGCGCCAACACCCGGGCCGGGCACGGCATCGTGGGAGCGCTGGCCAGCGGCCGCAAGGCGGCACGCCGGATCCTCGCGGATCGGGGCCGGCTCAGCTCGCCGCCCGGTTCGGGTTCGAGCGGTCCCGCCTGACGCCGAGGATCACCGACAGGTTGTGGAGCGACGCCCGGGCCCGCAGGATCTCGTCGAAGGTCGGCCGACGGTCGGGGGGCAGGCGGTCGACCAGCGGGGTCACGTGCTTGCCCAGCGCGACCCGCAGGTTGTGCAGGGTCACCCGGGCCCGCAGGATCTGCTCCCAGCTCACGTCGGGCCGATCGGGCAGCCGGTCGATGCAGTGTTCCGGGTCGAGGAGGAGGCGCCAGCCTCCCGACGGGTCGGGTGCCCGGGCGGCGCTGACCACCTCGATGGGGCGGTCGACGGGCCTGCCGGCCCTGGGGGCCGCCGCGGCGCGGCGTCGCGTGGCCAGGGCATGGGCCAGGGCCCGGTCGAGGTCGATGACGTCGACCGGGCGGGCGAGCCGCACGTCCACGGCCGGGTGGTCGGCGGAGGATGCGCCGCCGCGCCGGGTGCCGGGGGGACGACGGGAGCGCCCGTAGACCAGGGTCAGGCAGGAACGGGTGGCGAGAAGCTCGCGGGCACGGGCGCACAGGTCGATCCCACTGCCGCCGGGCTGGTAGGCGTGGGCCAGGAGGGCATCGGGATGCAGCCCGGGCAGCTCCCGCAGCGCGGCGCGAGCCAGCGGGAAGCTGTGGACCGCGTAGCGCGCCGCCAGGTAGCGCTGGATGGTGTCGCGGCGGTGGTCGTCGACATCGACGACCAGGACGGTGGGCTTGCGGGTCATGCGGCGACCTCGGACGTTGCCTGCCCATCCTCCCCCACCCGCCCATGTGGGAGGTGTCGACTTGTGTCTCCACCGGAGGGACGCGGGGTGCCGCCCGTCGCCGGAAGCCGGTCGCCGCCGGTCGCCGGTCGGGCCTACAGCCGGCCGCGCGCCTCCTTGGCCGCCTTGCTCCGGGGCCAGATGCGCACGACGTCCTCGTAGAACAGGCGCGCGTTGTCGGGCTGCCCCTGCTTCTCGAAGCACTCACCCTGGCGGAGCATCGCCCAGGGGGCCCACGGCGAGTCCTTGTGGCGGTCGATGACCTCCTGGAACCGCAGCACGGCCACCTGGTACCGGCCGTCGTTGAACGCGGCCTCGGCGTAGCGGTAGCGCGCCTCGGCGATGCGGGGGTGGTCGGGCCAGGTGTCGATGAACCGGGCCAGGACGACCTCGGCGGCCTTGGGGCGGCCGGCCTGCAGGTGGTCTTCCGCCAGCTTGAGGGCCGCCTCGGGATCGTCGATCGCCGGCGAGGGCGAAGCGTCGTCGCCGGCGGCCCCCTCATCCGCGGCGCCGTCGGCCGCTGCTCCCGTGTCGTCGCCTCCACCGGTGTCACCGGCGTCGGCGGCGACTTCGGGCCCGGCGACTTCGGGCGGTGGAGGCGGCTCCAGCCCCAGGCTGGCCTCGATCTGGTCGGCCCGGGCCTCCAGCCAGGCCAGGCGGAAGGCGGCGTCCTCGCTGCGGGCCTCGCCCGTCTCCACCTTCTGGCGCAGCTCGTGGCTGAGCACCTCGACCTCGCCGCGGATGTTGGCGACCTCGTTGCGGAGCTGGTCCAGTGTCTCCATCCGCAGGATCTCCTGCTGCCCGCGGGCCCGCGTCAGCTCCTCGAGCTGGTCGACCCGGGCCTCGACCTCGGCGAACTGCGCCTCGAGGTTGTCGGTGCGGGTGCGCTGCAGCAGCATCTCGCGGTGCCAGTTTTCGCTGGCCGACTGGCCGGTGCGGTCGAGGACGCAGCCCGGGGCGAACAGGATGGCGCCGGCGGCGGGGAGGAGGAGCAGGAGCGGGGAGGGGATGCGCACGATGGCTCCAGGGGCGCAGTGTACGCCTGCAGGGCGGGGGCCGAGCGGGATCTTCACATCTCGGCGATGATCTCGCTGCGACGGTTGGCGGCCCAGGCGGTCTCGTCGTGCCCGACGGCGATGGGCTTCTCCTCGCCGTAGGAGATGGTCCGCAGGCGGCTGGGCGAGACGCCGCGGGCGATCAGGTAGCTGCGGACCGCGTCGGCCCGCCGCTGGCCGAGGGCGAGGTTGTACTCGGTGGTGCCGCGCTCGTCGCAGTGCCCCTCGATGCGGATCGGCACACCGAGGCTCTGGATGCACGCCGCCTGGGCGTCGAGAATGCGCCGGGCCTCCGGGGAGAGGGTGTCGGCGTCGAAGTCGAAGTGCACCGTGATGTGGTTGCAGGTGGCCACCTGGGATGCGGGGTCGACGTAGTCGGGGTTGACCCACAGCGCCCCGTGGAGGGTGGCGGCCTCGCCATCGGGGTTGGTGACGGTGACGTCGTACTCGCCGGCGGTGAGCGGGGGGACCTGCACCCGCAGGGCGTTGTCCCCCAGGACCTCGACGTCGGGCATCACGGCCCCGCCGAGGGTCAGGGTCGCGCCCTCGTCGATGCCGCTGCCGTAGACCGTCGCCGAGAACCCCCGGGCCGGCGGCACCTCGTCGGGCTCGATGCTCACGAGCTGCAGCTCGACCTCCGGCGATGCGGGGGTGTCCGCGCCGACGACGTCCCCATCGTCGGTGACCGGCTTGCCCTTGCACTTGCCAGCCATGAGGAAGGGGGCGAGGAAGGGCAGCAGTCGAAGGGAGCGGCGCATGGCGATGGCCTCGGGGTGGGGTGTCCTGGGTGTAGCGACACCACAGTGGACGCGTCAAGTTCCCAGTCAAGAGAAAATCTGGGAAAACGTCTTCCGGGGCAGGCTCGGGCATGGTTCGGTCGGTGCGCCGCGTCGGCTTCGCCCCGGCCGCCGATCTCGGCGGCGGATGTGCGGCCCCGCGGCACCTCGTCGCCGGGGCCCCCTTTTCTTTCCGATCGTTCCCCTGCAAGATCCAACGGTGTGATCCGTAGTCCGATCCCGCGTCCCGGCGGGTGGGCTGCACCGCCACCGCCCCAGGCTTCGACACCCGGAACCTCCTCGTGCTTCCCCTGTACCTCGGCTCGCTGGCCCTCGGCGGCCTGATCATCGTCGCCAGCATCTTCCTGGGAGATCACGATCACGACGCCGACGCCGACGCGGACGTCGATGTCGATGCGGCGGTGGACCTGGACGCCGACGCCGACCTCGACGCCGACCTCGACCTGGACGCCGACGCCGACTTCGACGCAGAGGCCGACGGGGACCTGCACGCCGGGCACGACTTCGACAAGGCGTTCGAGGCCGGCCAGGAGGCCGGCGGCACCTGGCTGCCCTTCCTGTCGCTGCGCTTCTGGACCTTTGCCCTGGCCACCTTCGGCGGTACCGGCACGCTGCTCGACCTGCTGGGCTTCTCCGATCTCATCGCGTTCCCCGTGGCCACCGTCACCGGGGTGGGAGTCGGCTGGGTCGTGGCCTGGTTCTTCCACAAGCTGAAGTCGGAGCGGGTCACCGGGGACACCGGGCTGAAGGGGATCCGCGGCAGCGAGGGTCGACTGCTGCTGCCGGTGGGCCCCGACAAGCCGGGCAAGGTGCGGGTCGTGGTGGACGGTCAGGATGTCGACCTCGTGGCCCGAACCGGCGACGGCCGACGCCTGGAGGCCCGCCAGGCGGTCCTCATCGTCGACGTCGCCGATGGAGTGGCCGAGGTCACGGCGCTGACCACCCGGCCCCCCCATTGAATCGACATCGCCGGCCGCGCGGCGGTCGGCATGCCGGGGAGCACCCGGCACCCCTGCCCCGACCCCGGGGCACACTCCACGGGAGCATGGATGGAAGACACCCTCGTCACCCTCACCACCGCGATCTGCGTGGGCCTCGGGCTGGGCGTCGGCGTGCTGCTGCTCGTCGCGATCGCCCGGCAGTTCCTGTTCATCGGGCGCCCGAACGAAGTGCTGATCTTCTCGGGCCGCCGCCGGAAACTCGCCGACGGCTCGACGGTCGGCTACCGCGAGGTGCTCGGTGGGGGCTGGGCGTTCCGGGTCCCGATCCTGGAGAAGGTCGAGCGGATGGACCTGACGGCCATCCCCATCGACATCGCCATCCAGAACGCCTACAGCAAGGGCGGGATCCCGCTGACGGTGCACGCCGTGGCCAACGTCAAGGTCAGCAGTGATCCCCGGCGGGTCAAGAACGCCATCGAGCGCTTCCTGGGGCGCGATCCCGCCGAGATCCGGCGGGTCGCCAAGGAGACGCTGGAAGGACATCTTCGCGGCGTCCTCGCCACCCTGACCCCCGAGGAGGTCAACGAGGACCGCCTCAAGTTCGCCAGCGCGCTGGTGGACGAGGCCGAGGAGGACTTCCACAAGCTGGGTCTGCAGCTCGACGTGCTCAAGATCCAGAACGTCATGGACGACGTGAAGTACCTCGACAGCATCGGTCGCAAGCGGATCGCGGAGGTGGTCCGCGACGCGGAGATCGCCGAGAGCAACGCCATGGCCGAGGCCAAGGAGGTGGAGGCCGCGGCCCGGCAGCGCGCCGAGGTTGCCGTCCAGACGGCCCAGACCGAGATCGTCCAGCTCGAGAACGCGCTGCGCCAGCTCAAGGCCGATCTCGACGCCGAGGCGCGGGCCGCCGAGGAGCGGGCCGAGGCCGCGGCCCGCCAGGCCCGAGCCGAAGCCGAGCGCCAGCTCCAGGAGATCCGCGAGCGGCTGGAGCAGCTCCGCCTGCAGGCCGACGTGGTGCTGCCTGCCGACGCCGAGCGACAGGCCCAGGCCCTGGCCGCCCGGGGGGCGGCGGCGGCGATCGAGGAGAACGGGCGGGCCCTGGCCCAGGTGCTCCAGATGATGACCGACACCTGGCTGGAGGCCGGGCCCGACGCCAAGGACATCTTCCTCATCCAGCAGCTCGAGACCGTGCTGGAGACCGTCGTGAAGCGGGTCAACGACATCTCTCTCGACGAGGTCCACATCCTCGACAACGGCGACGGCCAGGCCCTGGCCCGCCACGTGGCCGGCTTCCCGGCCGTCGTCCGGCAGGTGCTGGAGGAGATGAAGGCCACCACCGGCATCGACGTCGCCGGCACCCTGGCCGGAACGACGCCCACCCCGCCGCCCGCTCCCGCCACCCCGGAGGTGACCCGATGACCGAGATCCTCAGCCTGGGCCTCGTGCTCTTCGTCGTCCTCGGCATGGCCGCCATCGCCGCGATGCTGGTGGCCCGCAACCTGATCTACATCTGCGGTCCCAACGAGGTGCTGGTGTTCAGCGGCTCGAAGGGGCGCGACCCCGAGGGCCGGCCGCGCGGCTACCGGGTCATCAAGGGGGGGCGGGGCTTCCGGGTCCCGCTGTTCGAGACCGTGGACCGCATGGACCTGACCAACATGGTCATCGACGTCACGGTGAGCAACGCCTACAGCAAGGGCGGGATCCCGCTGACCGTGCAGGGCGTGGCCAACGTCAAGGTCGCCGGGTACGAGCCGGCCCTGTCCAACGCCATCGAGCGCTTCATGGGCAAGGAGCGCCGCGAGATCGTCAAGGTGGCCAAGGACACCCTGGAGGGCAACCTGCGCGGCGTGCTCTCCCAGCTCACTCCCGAGGAGGTGAACGAAGACAAGATCGCCTTCGCCGAGAAGCTGCTGGAGGAGGCCGAGCACGACCTGGCCCGCCTCGGGCTGACGCTGGACACCCTCAAGATCCAGAACGTCGCCGACGACGTGAAGTACCTCGACAGCATCGGCCGCCGGCAGTCGGCGGAGGTGGTCAAGCGGGCCCGGATCGCCGAGGCCGACGCCCACGCCCAGAGCGTGGAGCGCGAGGCGAGCAACACGCTCAAGGCGCGGCGGGCGGCGATCCAGTCGGAGATGAACGTCGTCAAGGCCGAGACCACCAAGCGGATCAAGGACGCGGAGACGAAGATGGCGGCCATGGTCGCCGAGGAGCGCGGGCAGGTGAAGGCGCTCATCGCCGCGGCCGAAGCCGATGTCCCGGTGCAGGAGGCGCGGGTGGAGCAGGTCCGCCGGCGGTTGCTGGCCGACGTGGTCGCCCCCGCCAAGGCCGACATGGAGGCCGCCCGCGCCAAGGCCAAGGGCGAGGCGGCCCGGGTCGTGGAGGACGGCAAGGCCACGGTGCACGTGCTGCGCGAGATGATCGCCACCTGGAAGGCCGGCGGCGACAATGCGCGCGACATCTTCCTGATGCAGAAGCTGCAGGCGCTGATGGACAGCATGGTCGCCACCATCGACCAGGTCGATGTCGACCGGATGACCATCCTGCCTGGCGCGGGCGGCGACGGCGACAGCAGCGCCGCCACGAAGGCGGTGCGACTGGTCGAGGAGATGAAGGGCGCACTGGGCGTCGACATCCCGCGGCTCATCGAGACGGCCGCCCAGGGGCGGAGCGGTAGCAGCATCACGCCGGTCGACTGACCGGCGGGGTGGGGGTGGGCGGGCTCGCGGCGCTGGCCCCTGCAGGGGGCCGCGTCTACAATGAGGGCCCCAGCCAAGGAGCCGGCGATCGCGACGAACGTCCACGGGAACACCGAGGGACTCAAGCCCAGCGCCCTGCGCGGCGTCCGGAAGCTGGCGGACCGCCGGGTGCCCGCGGGGGTGGTGGTCAGCCCGGAACTGGGGCGGCGGATGTGCGAGCTGTCGCGCCAGGTCGGGCGGCAGCTCGGCGTGCTGGTGGATCGCCAGGGCCGGGTGACCCGGGTGATCGTCGGCGATGCCCACCAGCTCTTCATCCCCGACCTGACCCGCGCCCGGGCGGGGGCCGGGCGCTTCCGCGGGCTGCGCCTGGTCCACACCCACCTGCGTGGCGAGCCGCTCACCCGCGATGACCTCACCGACCTCGCGCTGCTGCGGTTGGACGCGGTCGTGGCGATCCAGGCGCGTCCCGACGGCCTGCCGGGGTGGGCCGAGCTGGGGGCGCTGGATCCCGACGCGCCGGAGGGGGCGGCGGAGCCCTGGTTCGTCGAGCGGGTCGGAAGCATCTACGGCTGGGGGCTGGACTGGCTGGAGTTCATCGGTGACCTGGAGCGCCGTTTCCGGGCGCGGGACGCCGCGGTCCGCCTGCCCGGGGCCGAGGCCTGCGTGGTCATCGGCGTCACGACCGGCGACCTGGAGGAGGCGGCCGAGTCGCTGGACGAGCTGGAGCGGTTGGCCCACAGCGCGGGGCTGCAGGTGCTGGACCGGGTACTGCAGCGTCGCCGTCGCTTCGATCCCCGGTTCGTGGTGGGCAAGGGCAAGCTGGCCGAGATCCTGGTCGGCGCCATGCAGCGGGGCGTGGACGTGCTGGTCTTCGACCAGGAGCTGTCGCCGGGACAGCTCCGCAACATCGCCGCGGCCACCGACCTGAAGGTGGTCGACCGGACGCAGCTCATCCTCGACATCTTCGCCCAGCGCGCGCGGTCCCGGGAGGGGAAGCTCCAGGTGGAGCTGGCCCAGCTTCGGTACCGCAAGCCGCGCCTGGCCATCATGCCGACGGCCATGAGCCGCCTGACCGGCGGCATCGGCGGGCGGGGGCCCGGCGAGACCCGGCTGGAGATCAACCGGCGGCGGGCCGATGAACGCGAGACCCGACTGGCCCGCCAGCTCCGCAAGCTCGGACGGGATCGGGCGCTGCGGCGCGCACGGCGCAGCCGGGTGGGGCTGCCCCAGGTCGCCATCGTCGGCTACACCAACGCCGGCAAGAGCACCCTGCTCAACACGCTGACCCGCTCGGCGGTCGACGCGGAGGACAAGCTGTTCGCCACCCTCGATCCCACCAGCCGGCGGATGCGCTTCCCCGCGGAGCGCGAGATCGTCCTGACCGACACGGTGGGGTTCATCCGCAACCTGCCCGAAGCGCTGGTGGAGGCGTTCCGGTCCACCCTGGAGGAGACCCGCGAAGCCGACCTCCTCGTGCACGTGCTCGACGCCAGCGACCCCCGGATCGACACCCACGACAGCGAGGTGCGCCGGACGCTGGAGGCGCTGGGGTGCAGCGACACGCCGCGGATCACGGTGCTCAACAAGGTGGACCGCATCGATCCGGATCTCCGGGAGGTGCTGGTGCGCCGGTTCCGGGGGCTGGCGGTGAGCGCGGCGACGGGCGAAGGTCTCGACCGGCTGATCGCCGAGCTGGACCACCGGATCTTCCAGGAGCGGGCCCGGCGATCGGCCCGCGAGGCGATGCCGTGAGTCGCGCCCGGTCCGGCGGGTTCCTCCTGCTCCTGCTCGCCCTGGCGACGGCCTGCCACCGCCGGGGCCGGGCGGCCACCGACCAGCCCCCGGCGGTCGAGGATGCGCCTCCCGAGATCGTCGGGGTGGACTGGGGATGCGACGTCGACGCGGCGACCTGGAGCTTCGAGATCGAGACCGATGGGTGGACCGGCAACGGCTACCTGTGGATGGCCTCTGGGAGCGCCACCTGGGAGCGCCACCCGGTCTACAGCGTGGAAGCAGCCCGCGACGGCAGCGCCGATCGGCTGGCCGTGGAGCTGGACATCGAGCCGGACCCGCGGGAGGTGGTCCTGGGGTCGTCGACGCGCTTCCTGTGCAGCGACCGAAACGCCATGGCCTTCGTCGTCGAGGTGTACTCGGCGGACGGGGAGGCGGTGGCCGACTGCCGGTGGTGGGGGGTGGCCGACCTCGTCGGCGCCGACGATGGCGGCCTGCCCGACTGCGGCACCCGCCTGGACACCGGGGACACCGGGGACACGGGCGACCCCGGCAGGTGACCGCCGGCCGGGATCGGGGTCGGCGACATCAGCCCCGCGGGGTGGTGATCCGGACGGCGAGGTCGAGGGCCGCGCCCATGCTGGACGGGTCGGCGGAGCCGGTGCCGACGAGGTGGTCGGCGGTGCCGTGATCGACGCTGGTGCGGACGATGGGCAGGCCGAGGGTCCAGTTCACCGCCCGGCCGAAGTCCACCGCCTTCAACGGGGCGAGGCCCTGGTCGTGGTACATCGCCACCACGATGTCGACGTGTCCGGCGATGGCCTCGTGGAACGCGGTCTCGGCGGACACCGGCCCCTCGACCTGCCAGCCCTCGGCCCGCAGGTCGGCGCAGGCCGGGGCGACGTGGTCCCGGTCCTCGGTCCCCAGGACCCCGCCCTCGCCGGCGTGGGGGTTGAGCCCGCAGACGGCGATGCGGGGATGCGAGACACCGAGCAGGTCGCGCCAGGCGAGGGCCGCCGTCCGCACGGTGAACCGGACGCGGGCGGGGCGGACGAGATCGGGTACCCGGGACAGCGGGACGTGGGTGGTCACCAGGGCGACCCCGAACCGGCTGCCGTGGAAGGCCATGACGGGGGGGAGGTCGCCGCAGAGGTGGGCGAGGAAGTCGGTGTGCCCGGAGAAGGCGAAGCCGCGGGCCACCAACCGGGCCTTGTGGATCGGCCCGGTGACCAGGGCGGTTGCCTCCCGGCGCAGGCAGGCCCGGGCGCCGGCCCGGATGGCGGCCACCTCCGCCGGCTCGTCGTCGTCGGGGGCGTCCCACAGCGCCACGCCCCGGTCGGCGGGAGCGAGCCGGTCCACCGGCACCAGGGGAACGTCCACGCCCTCGACCTGGCGGACCGCGGCCGCCCGCCCGGCCAGCACCACCCGCCGCCACAGCTCGGGGCGGGCGGCCAGGGCCCGGAGGGTCACCTCGGGGCCGATCCCCATCCCCGGCGTGACGACCAGCATGGCACCGGCCTCGCCGGTCACTGGGGGGGCGGGAGCTTGACCTCGACCGCCGCCTGTCGCCGGGCCTGCTGGACCCACTGCTCGATCTCGTCGTCGATGAGGTCCTGGTAGAGCTGCTGCTCCAGCTCGTCGCGCATGTCCTCGAACGAGGGAGGGGGCTCCTGGCGGCGGTCGAAGACGTAGACCACCATCACCCCGGCATCGGTGACGATGGGGGGCGTGGTGGACCCCTTGGGGGTCGCCCGCACCGGCTCGGCCAGCTCGGGCCGCAGCTCGCTGTCCTTGAGCACCCCGATCCGGGCGTCGTGGGCGGCGAAGGCGCCGCTGTCCAGCTCGCGGGCCACGGCGACGAAGTCCTCGCCGGCGGCCACCCGCTGCCGTCCCGCTTCGGCGCGGGCGATGGCCGCCTCGACGGTCGCCGGGTCGGCGTCGGGAGGCAGGGGGACCAGGTAGGCGCCGAGATCCAGCACCTCGGCGGGCGGGTGGTCGGCCAGCCAGCGATTGTAGAGATCCCGCAGCTCGTCCTCGTCCACCGTGATCCGGGTCTGCATGATGTAGCCGGTGAACTGCTGCTGACGCAGCCCCTCCTTGATCTCGTCGCGGTACTGGGTCCAGGACATGCCCTGGGCCTGCACGGCGTCGCGAAGCTGGTCCCGGTCCATGCCGTTGCGCCGGGCGATGTCGTCGATCGCCCGGTCGACGTCGAGGTCGGTGACATCGATGCCCAGCTCGACGATCTCCTGGCGGATGAGGGCCCGCTGGATCAGGCTGTCGAGGACCTCCAGTTCGGCGGCGCGGCGGCTCTCCGGGCCGGCGGCGGCTCGCTGCTCGATGTAGTCCCCGGCGAAGTCGTAGACCTCGCTGAGGGTGATGACCTCGTCGTTGACCACGGCGGCCACCCGGTCGACGATGGCCGCCGAGGCCGGCGCCGGCGCCAGGGCCAGCAGGACCGCGAGGAGCAGGCCCCTCACTGGCCGCCTTCGGTGGCGTCGCCCTGCTTGTCGCCGCTGGCATCCCCGCTCGTCTGCTTGTCGACCTGGAGCTTGGGCGCCGCGGGAGCACCGGGAGAGCCGAGGCTCATGCTCGGACCCATCGGCCGGCGGGACCGGGTCACCTCGACCTGGGCGAGCTTGTCGGTGTCGATGTCGATCTTCGCCCCCGCCTTGAGGTCGTTGACGTACTGGTCGTAGAGCTCCTTGAGCTTCTCGTTCTTGACCTTGCGGAGCACCGATCCCTTCATCTGCTGGAAGGTGCGCTCGACCCGCTCCCGCTTGTTGACCACGGTGATGATGTTGTAGCCATCCTCGGTCTTGAAGACGTCGGAGATGTCGCCGACCTGCATCTCGAAGGCCTTGGCGACGACCTCGTCGTCCAGGCCCGGCTTGCCGGCCCGGGACACGAAGCCGACGTCTCCGCCGCGGCGGCGGTAGGGGTCCTCGGAGTACTGGGTCGCCAGGTCCTTGAAGCTCTCGGGGTTGGCGACGACAAGGGCGTGGATGCGCTCGGCTTCCTTCCGGGCCTCCTCGTCGGGCCGATCGTCCTTGACCTTGATGAGGATCCGCCGGATCTGCACCTTCTCGGGCACCACGAAGTCCTCCTTGTGGGCTTCGTAGTAGGCCTGCAGTTCCTCGTCGGTGAAGTCCGAGTTGCGAACCTGCGAGTAGACCAGCTCGCGGAGCAGGGTGTTGACCATCACCTTCTGGACCTTGGGGTCCTTGTCGAGGCCCTTCTCGAGGGCGGCCTTGTACAGCAGCTTCTCGGCGACCAGGCGGTCGAGGATCTCCTGCTTTTCGGCATCGGAGAGGCTGACGCCGTTCTCCGGGGTCTTGCGGGCGGCGGCCTCCTCGAACTCCTCCACCGTGATCGGCACGCCGTTGACCGTCGCGAGG
>RFKJ01000463.1 GCA_003694325.1 Deltaproteobacteria bacterium | reverse complement strand
GTTCGGGTGCCAAGACGGGCCGGACTCCAGGGGTAACCCACTACCCCCCGAGTTCGGGTGCAGATACGGGCCGGACTCCAGCGGTAGCCCCATACCCCCCGAGTTCGGGTGCAAGTACGGGCCGGACTCCAGCGGTAGCCCCATACCCCCCGAGTTCGGGTGCAGATACGGGCCGGTGGGCCGTCACCGGGCGCTGTGTCCGCCGGCCCCTGTACCGGTCCAGCAGGGGAGGAACTTCACGCCTCCAGCAGACCGGTGAACAACGCAACCTGTCCGAGCAGCTCCGGGTGCCACTGGACGCCCACGGCGAAGCGATGGCCGGGCAGCTCGATGGCCTCGACGACACCGTCGGGGGCCCGCCCGGTCACCGTGAAGGCCCCCGGGTGGGCCACGGCCTGGTGGTGGGTGGAATTGACCTCGACGGCAGCGCCGAACAGGTCGCGCAGCCGGCCTGGGGAGAGGTCCACCCGGTGGGAGGGCCGGGCGGGGTCGCCCGGTTGCTCGTGGGGCAGGCTGTCGGCCAGCTCGGTGGCGATGTCCTGGACGAGGCTGCCGCCGGTGGCCACGGCCATGGCCTGCATGCCCCCGCACACGCCGAGCAGTGGCAGGTCGACGTCGAGGGCGGCGCGGATCAGCGCCAGCTCGGTGCCGGTCCGCGCCTCGTCGGGGGTGTCGAGCCGGCCGCGGGCGGCCTGCCCGTAGTGCCGGGGGTGGATGTCGAAGGCGCCACCGGAGATCACCACGGCGTCGACGCGCTCCAGCAGGCCCGCCAGCGTCGCGACATCGGGCCGGACCGGCGGCAGCAGCAGCGGCTGGCCGCCGCCAGCCACGATGGCGTCGACCAGCGGCTCGGCCAGGCAGACCTCGGGGCGTGGCGGCCGTTCACGACCCGGCGCCGGGGTCTGCGAGGCGCCGGTGTGGACTGGAGGGGCGCGGCGGGCTGTGGTGACGAGGACGAAGGGACGGGCAGGCATGGCGGCCTCGTGGGATGCTGCCCCTCCACTATCCCCGCACCCGCCCCGATCGGCATAGGGTGCTCGACCGCCCCGAGGCCTCGATGCTGCAACCCCTCAAGCTGTCGGCGATCCCCACGCCCCTGCAGCGCCTCGACGCGCTGGAGGGTCCGCTGGGTGTCGAGCTGTGGGTCAAGCGCGACGACACCACCGGCTTCGGCCTGTCCGGCAACAAGGTCCGCAAGCTCGACTACCTGATGGCCGAAGCCGTCCACCGCGGCGCCGACACGGTGATCACCTGCGGCGGCATCCAGTCCAACCACTGCCGGGCCACGGCCATCGCCGCCCGACGCCTGGGCATGGACCCGGTGCTGCTCCTCCGCGGCAAGCCCCAGGGTGCGCCCGACGGCAACCTGCTGCTGGACCGCATCCTCGGCGCCCGCATCTCGTGGACCGACGACCGCGGCTACGAACGACGCGACGCGCAGATGGCGGCCATCGCCGATGGCCTGCGGGCCAGCGGGCGCCGGCCCTACGTCATCCCCGAGGGCGGCAGCAACGCCACCGGCGCGCTGGGCTTCGTCCGTGCCGGCCGCGAACTGGCCCGACAGGCGCAAGCGCGGGGGCTCCGCTTCGACACCATCGTCTGCGCCGTGGGCTCCGGCGGGACCCTGGCCGGCCTGGCCATGGCCGGACTCGACGCCGAGGTGCTCGGGGTGGCCGTCTGCGACGACCGCAGTTCCTTCCGCCGCCGGGTGCAGCAGATCGGAGCGGAAGCCGAGCAGCGCTACCAGGTCGCCCTGCCCGGCGACGGCTGGGACGTCCTCGAGGGATTCCAGGGCGAGGGATACGCCCGGACCACCCCCGACGAGCTGCGCAACCAGGTCGCCTTCTCCCGGGCCACCGGCCTGTTCCTCGACCCGGTCTACACCGGCAAGGCGTGGCAGGCGGTCCTGGCCCTGGCCCCCACCGGCCGGCTGGGTCGGCGGGTGCTGTTCTGGCACACCGGTGGCACCTTCGGCATCTTCGGCCGGGGCGCCGAGTACGAGCCGGTGTTGTAGTCCCGTGGGCCGCATCGTCGTCATCAGCAATCCCCGCAGCGGACGCAACAAGCGCGACCCGGAGCTGGCGCGGCGCCTGCGCGCCCTGCTCGACCCCCCGCACCTGCTGCTGGAACCGGAAGACCCCGCCCACAGCGATGCCCTCGCCGCCGAGCTGCTGTCGGCCGGCGACCTGGACATCCTCTGCGTCAACGGCGGCGACGGCACCTTGGCCCACGTCCTGTCCAGCGTCGCCCGCGTCGTCGGCGACCGCCCGATGCCCACCATCGGCGTGCTCCGGGGCGGCACCATGAACACCATCGCCCATGGCATCGGCCTGCGGGGACGGCCCCCGGCCATCCTCCGCCGGATCCTCGCCCGGCATGCCCGGGGCGAGCCCCAACCCACCACCACCCGGCACCTCATGCGGGTGCGCGACGGCCTGGGGCCCGACCGCTACGGCTTCCTGTTCGGAAACGGCGTCATCAGCAACTTCCTGGAGCTGTACTACGAGGGTGGGGATCCCAGCCCGGCGAAGGCGGCTCGCCTGCTCGTCCGCGCCCTCCTCAGCGGCATGGTCGGCGGCAGGCTGGCCCGGCGGCTGACCGCCCCGACGCCCATGACGGTGTCCCTGGACGGCCAGCGGTGGGCCCCCGAAGCCTACATGGCCGTCGCCGCCGGCACCGTCGACGACCTCGGCTTCGGGTTCAAGGGGTTCTGGGCCGTCACCCGGCACCTGGGGAGCCTCCAGGCGCTGGGCGTCACCTGCTCCCCCTTCGCCCTGGCGCTGCGGATCCCGGGCACCCTGTGGGGGCGGCCGTGGAACCACCCGGGCATCATCGATCAGCTCGGCAGGACCCTGGTTGTCGAGGGCCACGGGCCCCAGTCCTACATGATCGAGGGTGACTTCCACCGCGGCGGACAGCGCATCGAGGTCGGCGTCGGGCCACCGGTGCGGCTGATCTGCCGGTGAAAGCTCCGCCCCCGGTCGACCGTAGATGCGGTGCGCACCACCCCGGGAGCCTTCCATGACCACCGACCGAGTCCAACTCCCCGGCATCTCCTCCCGCGCCTGGGAGCACCCCGCCGACCGCGCAGCCCTGATGGCGCTGCGCCGGGTACCCGGCTTCGACCTGGTGCTGCGCAAGCTGTTCGGTCTGTTCACCGAGCGCAGCCTGCGGCTCATCACCATGGGCAGCGCCGTCGAGGTCAGCCCCGACCAGTACCCGGCCCTGCACGCGCTGTACGACGACGTGCTCCAGACCCTGGACGCGCCGAAGCGCTGGGCGCTCTACGTGTCGCAGAACCCGGTCGTCAACGCCGGCGCCGTCGGCATGGACGAACCCTTCATCGTGCTCAACAGCGGCACCGTGCAGCTCCTGTCCGACGACCAGCTCCGGGTCGTCCTCGGTCACGAGGTCGGCCACATCATGTCCGATCACGTCCTCTACAAGACCATGCTCCGCCTGCTGCTGCGGGGCGGCCGCTATGCCGGGGTCCTGCCCCTGGCCGGCATCCCCCTGTTCGCCGTGCTCGCCGCCATGCTGGAGTGGGACCGCAAGAGCGAGCTGTCCGCCGACCGCGCCGCCCTGCTGGCCACCCAGGACCCCGGGGCGGTGCGCGGCAGCCTGCTGCGCCTGGCGGGCGGCGTCGGCAAGGGCGCCGACGTCGACGCCTTCCGGGCCCAGGCCCGCCGATACGAAGAAGAGGGCAACGCGCTGGACAGCGTCATCAAGACCCTGGCCATCCTCGGCCGCCGCCACCCCTTCCCCGTCCAGCGGGTCAAGGAGCTGGACCGGTGGATCGAGTCCGGCGAGTACCAGGCCGTGCTCGACGGCGACTACCCCCGCCGCGAAGACGACCCCGACACCGGCGCCTGGGAGGCCTGGAAGGACTCCGCTCGGTCCTACGCCGACGGCTTCCGCGCCTCCACCGACCCGCTGGCCCGCTGGCTGCGCGACACCAGCGCCGCCGCCGAGGAGAAGGTCAGCGGCATCTTCTCGCGCTTCCGCAAGCGGGGCGAGGTCGAGGGGCCGGCCGAAG
>RFKJ01000462.1 GCA_003694325.1 Deltaproteobacteria bacterium | reverse complement strand
GACGAGTCCCTGACCCTTCGGGCGAACGGCGGGGGCCCACGACACCCGCCCCAACCCCTCACCCTTCCTGGAGGCTCCAGCGTCGAGCGGCCACAGGTCGTTACCCCACAGCCACCAGAGTTCGGTTCACGCTGAACCAATACAGTCTGGATCACACCGACTCAAGCGCCCGCATCCCTGCCGGAACCGGCACGGACAAAAACTGTCCGAAAAAACTCCGCCATTCCACCCCAACCGCGCCCGATTCACTGTTAGAATGCCTCCATGATCGCCAGCAACTCCACCCCGGATACCCGCACACATCGCCAGGATACGCATCCTGGCTGGACGGGTCTGCTCGCCGGCCTGGCGCTCGATGCGCCGGTCCCGCCACAGGACGGCGTGTCTCCGACGGAACGGGTCCGGCGGGTTGCTCGCGCCCTCGCGCATGCTTCCGCAGCGATCGACCTGCGGCTCGCGCGGGTCTGCTGCTGGATCCAGCAGCAGGATCTACGCCCCCTGGGCTACAGTTCCTTCACCGCCTTCCTGACCGAGCGTATGTGCTGGAATCCGTCCTGGCAACGGCGGCTTGCGCGCCTGCTCCGCAGCGATCTCGATCTCATCAAGGCCGCCGTGAGCGCCCACGTGGTGCCACTGACGCGCGCGCTCGACGCACCCGGCAAGGTGTCCCCCGCCGAACAGCGGCACTGGATCGAACGCCTGGTCGCCCAGGTCGAACCCCGGACCGTGGGGCCGGGTGCCGCGGGCAAGCGGGACGAACGGTGCGAACGGCTGGCAGGAGCCGCGGCCGACACGGTGCGTCGAGGACGAAGACTCACCCGTCTCCTGGTGGGTCGGCGCCTGCCCGACCGCGCGGCGGACCGGCAGATGCGCGCCTGGCATGAACAGGGGGCGATCCCTTCCGACCTGATCGCGCAGGCACGAAGCCCCCGTCCCAAGCCTGATCCGTCGGACGCGAGCTGGCCGGCCGGGGTGGATGATCCGGCGACGGTGCTTCTCGGGCCGTGGTCCGATCCGGTGGACCTCGAGGATGCCCTGGAACGCGCGGATGCCCTCATGGCCACCCGCAACAAGCGCCGGCTCGCGCTCGGGCGCGTCCTCGACCGGATCGCGCGGTGCTGGAATTTCCTCGACTGGGGCTTCGAGCGATTCGCCGACTGGGTCGAACAGGACCTCGACATGTCCGTGCGAAGCGCCTACCGGGTGCGGGCGGAAGGGCGTGAGTTCGACGCGCGACCGGACCTGGCACGGGCCGTCGACCAGGGTCTGCCCACTGAACGAGCCACGGCGATCGCCCGACTGGCGGACTCGACCGAGGACACCCTCCGCTGGCTCACCGTCGCAGCGCATTTGCCGACGCGGGAGTTGATGCGAGCCTCCTGCAACCGGAAGCACCGGGTCGCCCGGCGGGACCGCTACGAAGCGCTCATCCAGGACGCGCCGGCGCTGGTCCGGCGCGCGCTGGAACAACGGCGGCAGCGCCTGGACCCCGACCGGCTGACAGAAACTGCCGCGGACTCGACGGGTCTTGCCGGGTGGACCGCGAACACGACACCGCTGGGGCCGGACATGGATTCGCCGGACGCCGACCGGAACATCCGCGTGGCGCTGCGCGCGTCAGTCGACGAGGCCTCCCGCGGTCCCGTGCTCGTCGAGCGCGGGGTTCTCGACGCTGCGCGCTGGTTGCTGGAGACCGTGGAGATCCCCGCGGCACGAGGCATCGGGAGGATCCGCGAGCGTGCCGATCACACTTGCGCCAACCCCGAGTGCCGACACCGGTCCCTCCGGGTGCAGGTCCACCACGTGATCCCCCGGGCGCTCGGCGGTACCGACGATGCAGACAACCTTCGCTGCCTGTGCCCGAGCTGCCACCTGCGGCTGGTGCATGGGGGCTTCATGGCAATCGAACCGGTGGGCGACGCCGATGTCTTCCTGTACCCCGGGCGCGCGGTGGTGGTCCGGTGATGGGCCTGCAGGCACAACCAGCGACAAGCAATTGCAGAGCTGTGGCACGACCGGCCCGCGGATCCTCTACATCTCCGGGTGAGTCGTGGAGGAACTTCGATGCACGCCCGCAAGGTCCGGCTGTTCAAGGACCCGGTCAGCGCCCTCACCCACTTCGCCGGGTTCCTGGCGTCGCTCATCGGCGCCTGGGTGCTGCTTCAGGGTTCGGACGGCCCCAAACAGGTCGGCATGGCCGTCTACGGGGTGACGCTGGCGGTGCTGTTCCTCGCCTCCAGCACCTACCACTTCTTCGACATCGGCGAGCGTGGCAACCGGTGGTTGCGCCGCCTCGACCACGCGGCGATCTTCCTGCTCATCGCCGGCAGCTACGTGCCGCCCATGCAGCACCTGCTCGATGGGCCGTGGCGCACCGGGATGCTCGTCGCCGTCGCCACCCTCGCCATCCTGGGGATCGTCTTCAAGCTGCTCTGGATCGACTGCCCCGACTGGCTGGGGACCACCATCTACCTGGTGCTTGGCTGGCTCGCGGTGATCCCGGCCCACCGGATCCTGCCCCAGCTCCAGCCGGCCGAGCTGGCCACCCTGCTGTCCGGGGGGCTGGCCTATTCCCTCGGCGCGGTGGTCTTCGTGCTCGAGCGCCCCGACCCCTGGCCCCCGTGGTTCGGCCACCACGAGATCTGGCACCTGTTCGTGCTCGCCGGCGCCGGGCTGCACTTCGCATTCATGGTGCAGCTCCTCGACATGCAGATCCCCGGGATCTGACCGGGCTACGGCTCCGGCGTGGCAGGCTCGACCCACGTCCAGGAGAACGTCTCCTGCCGGCGCTCGGACAGCCCGTTGGCGAACCGGGCCACCAGCAGGCAGGTGGCGGTGGTGGCCCCCTCGACGCGCAGGACCACGCGGGCCGGCTCCCCAGCCGGCAGCAGCTCGCTGTCGTACACGGTCCGGGCCTCACCCGACGTGCACTCGGCGTGGACCACCGCCTCCCGATCCGGCACCGACAGCTCCAGCACCACGTCCTCACCGACCGGCACGCGGTCGGGGACGTGGGCCTTCAGTACACCGTGAACCACCGGGATCTGGGCCGACGCGGCCGCCACCATGAACAGGACCAGCATGGTCACCTCCCGCTCCTACCGTAGCCCGCCCCGGCGGCGATCGGGGAGGACCAAGGCCGCGTCCCCCCTGTTCGATCGTCCCCGGAGCGACTACACAATGGCGTACCCCGCACCCGGCGGAGGAGGCCATGGATCGGCTCCCGTTGCTCGTCCAGATGCGGCACTCCCCGTGGTCGCTCAAGGCGCGACTGGCCCTGGGGTTGGCGGGGATCCGCTACCGGACCCGGACCCATGTCCCGCTGCTCGGAGAGCCCGCGCTTCGCCTGCGTACCCGGAGGCTGCGGGGCAGGGTCACGGTTCCGGTCCTGGTCACCTCCGACCGCCTGTTGACCGACAGCTTCGAGATCGCCCGGTGGGCACTGGCCGGCACGCCGCTGTGGCCCGACGACGGAGCCATCGCCCGGTGGGATGCCTGGAGCGAGGATCTGCTGTGCCTCGGGCGAGTCCACGCGACCCGCTCGATGCTCGCCGACCCCGCCGCGCTGGTGGCCTGCCTGCCGCCAGTCGCCAACCGACTGGGTTCGGGGGCCCGGCTCCTCGGTGCCGCCTGCGCCCGCCGGCTGCTGGCCCGGTACCCGGTGGCGGCGACCGACCCGCGTTCGGCCATGGCCGAGCCCCTCGCCCGACTGGCGGAAGCACTCGCCGGCCAGTCGCACCTGCTGCACCAGCGGCTGACCTATGCCGACGTGACCGCGGCGGTGGGGCTCAGCTACATCGAGGCCCCCGGCGCGCTGCCCCTGCCATCGGAGGTCCGCCCGCACTACCAGGTCCCCCCGCTGGCCGAGCGGCATCGTCACCTCCTCGACTGGCGGGACCGGATCCTGTTCCGGTGCGCCGAGGTCGCCGCTTCGCGGTGATCACCGCCGACCGAACAGGGTGGTCCGGACGTCGGGGAAGCCGACGCAGGTACCGTCGGATGCCGGCCGGCAGGCCAGGAACAGGACGAGAGCTTGGCGCACGAGCGCCCCATCGCTACAGTTGCACCGTTTCGCGGCCCCGCGACGTCGCCCCGGCATCCCCCATGCGCCTCACCCCCGACGAGATGCTCGCCCGCGCCTGTGCGGACCTGTTCTGGGTCCCACCGGACGCCACGGTCATCGACCGCCCCGACCTGTGCGTCGTCTCCTGCCCGCGCCCGGTGCCGGTCCTCAACACCGTGTTTCGGGCCACCGGCAGGCCCGACCATGTGCCGCGGCTGGTCGCCGAGGTCCGCCGGCTGCACGCCGGTCGGCCGGCCCGCTGGATGGTGGGCCCCTTCGACGCCGGCGAGCCGCTGGAGGACTCGCTCAAAGCCGCCGGCTACACCCTGGAGGGCCAGTACCACGGGGCCACCTCCCGCACCGACCGCACCCTGACCCCCGTCAGCCCCGACATCGTCGTCCGCCCGGTCACCGACATGCAGGGCCTGCAGCAGGCCTTCGCGGTGACCGGCGCCGCCTTCGGCACCGCCATCTCGCCCACCCGGGCCGAGCTGGACCTCTACCTGGCCCAGTGCACCGGCCCCGACGCCCGCGTGCTGCGCGTCGTCGCCTACGACCTCGCCACCGGCGAGCCCCTGTCCGCCGGGGGGCTCACCATGTTCCCCGACCTCGGCTTCGGGCTGCTGTGGGCAGGGGGCACGGTGCCCCAGGCCCGGGGGAAGGGGGCCTACACCAAGGTGCTCGAAGCCCGCCTGCACCACGCCGCCCGGGCCGGGCTGAGCCGGGTCGGACTGTACGCCCGCACCGACAGCAGCCTGCCCATCGTGGAAGCCCTCGGCTTCGACCGACACGCCCCCCTCCGGATCTGGGAGCACCCGGGCTGAGCGGGGCCTGCCGCTTCTCGCGGTAGGATCGGCGCACGTGGAGGAACCATGCGCCCGCTCCTGCTCAACCTGCTGGCCGGACTGATTCTGTTCGTCGCCTGCGGCGACAAGGGTACCTCGGACTCGGGGAACGCCCTCGATGGAGGGGCGGCCGACGGGGGAGCCAGCGATGGCGGCGCCGACGGCGGCAGCGCCGATGGGGGGGCCGGCGATGGCGGGAGTGCTGATGGCGGCAGCGCCGATGGCGGCAGTGCCGATGGCGGCAG
>RFKJ01000461.1 GCA_003694325.1 Deltaproteobacteria bacterium | reverse complement strand
TCCATCACCAGCCCGCCCTGGTGTCCCACAACGGCGGGCTCAACTTCTACCTGGGCAACAACCCCGGCTGGCGGGAGACCATGTTCCTGCGCCCCGGGCTGCCGTTCCGCAAGCTGGTGCTCGAGGCCGAACCCCACCGGCGGTCGGTCGACGAGCGCAACGCCTGGTGGTGGCAGCGGGCAAAGCGGGAGATCGCCGACAAGCCGGTGGTGTGGGCCTCGGTGCTGCTCACCAAGGCGATCTGGTCGGTCAACAACCGGGAGATCCCCCGCAACGAGGACTACCGCTGCCGGATCGACGACGGTCCGCTGCGCTGGATCGGGGCGTTGCCGGTCCGCTACGGGCTGGTCCTGCCCTGGGCCCTGGTCGGTGCTGCGCTGCTGGTCCGTCGCGGGCGGGACGGCGCCCGGGTGCTGCCGGCGACCTGGCTGGCGCTGCACCTGCCGGTCATCGCCTTCATCGTGGCCGATCGCTACCGGCTGGCGACCTGGCCGGTGATGTGCGCCTGCGCGGCGGTCGCCCTCGCGGCCATCGGCCCCACCTGGCGGGCCTGGAAGGCCCGGCGGCAGCGGCCCTCGGCCGCCTGGCTGCTGCTGGCCGGCGGCCTGGTGGCCTGGGTGCCCATCGATCCCCGGACCGCGAAGGACCCGGCCTGGTGCCTGCACGTCGACGGCAACCTGGCGCTGATGGAGGGGGATCCGGACACGGCGGCGCAGCTGTACCGGCAGGCCCTGGCCCTGGACCCCGAGGACTGGGGCGCGCGGGACTTCCTCGCCCGCACCCTGTTCCGGGAAGGGGACCTCGACGGCGCGGCCGCCTTGATGGAGCCGCTGGTCGCCTGGTTCCCCGACCACTACCCGACCCTGTACTTCATGGCCCGGCTGGAGGAGCGTCGCGGCAACCTGGATGCGGCCGCCGACTACATGGGGCGGGCCTACCGCGTCCCCGGCGACCGGACGAACACCGGGGTCCGCTACGTGCGGTTGCTGGTCGAGGCCGGGCGTCGGGACGAGGCTGCGGCCGTGCTCCGCGCCGACCCGGCGCTGGCGCGGCACCCCAAGCTGGCCGGCATCCTCCGTTGAGGACCGCGGCGAGGGGATTACACTGGTGGTCGTTGGATCCCGGTTGTTCCCTGCCCTGGCCCGGATGGGCCGGAGCCCTGACGAGTCCCCATCATGCCGACCGTCCTCGTCGTCGATGACGACGCCACTACCCGCCACCTCGTTCGCCGTCGCCTGGAGGCGGCGGGGTTCGACTGCGAGTCCGCCCGGACCGCGGCCGAGGCGATCCAGAAGGTCGAGGCGGGATTCCACGGGGTGGTGCTCCTCGACCTGCAGCTCCCGGACATGGACGGGCGGACGGTGCTTCCGACCCTGCGGCACATCGACCCCACCAACCCGGTGGTGATCCTCACCAGCCACGGCACCGCCGACATCGCCCTGGACTCGCTCCGGGAAGGCGCCTTCGACTTCCTGGACAAGGAACTGATCGCCGAGCGGCTCGTTTCGACGGTGAAGCGGGCCGCCGACTCGCTTCCCTCCCTGCGCCTGGGTGGCCGGCTGCCCGACACCTGCCCCTACCCGGGCATCGTCGCCCGGTCGCCGGAGATGCACGCGGTGTGCCTGGCCATCGAGAACGCCGTCGCATCCAGCGTACCCATCATGCTGCGCGGGGAGAGCGGCACGGGCAAGGAGGTGGTGGCCCGGGCCATCCACCAGATGGGGCCGCGGGCGAACAAGCCCTTCGTGGCCGTCAACTGCGCGGCCATCCCCGAGACGCTGCTCGAAGCCGAGCTGTTCGGCTACGAGCGCGGGGCGTTCACCGGGGCGGTGGCACGGAAGCGGGGGCGCTTCGAGCTGGCGGCCGGGGGCACGCTCATGCTCGACGAGATCGGCGAGCTGCACCCCCTGCTCCAGGCCAAGCTGCTCCGGGTGGTACAGGATGGGGAATACCAGAGACTGGGGGGGACGGAGACCCTGCGGGCCGATGTCCGGTTGATCAGCGCGACGAACCGCGACCTGGAGACCGAGGTCGCGGCCGGGCGGTTCCGCGAGGACCTCTACTACCGGATGGCCGTGTTCGCGGTCCACCTGCCGCCGCTTCGCAAGCGGACCGGGGACATCCCACTGCTCATCCAGCACTTCATCGACGAGTTTCGCGAGCGGGAGGGGAAGGATGTCCGCAGCGTCGATCCCCTCGCCCGGGAGCTGCTGGAGTCGTACAGCTACCCGGGCAACGTGCGCGAGCTGCAGAACATCATCGCCCACGCCGTCGTGTCGGCCCGGGGGCCGACCATCGCGATCAGCGACCTGCCCCAGGCCTTCCTGCGGGCGGTGCGGGACGAGCGGGGCCGCACGGATCCGGTGGCGACGCGAACGCCCGATCCGCACGCGGCACCGGCCGGGGCCGCGGGACCGGGGGGGGCGGCATCGCCCCGCTCCGGCGCCGAGGAGACCGCGCCGGGGGTGGAGGGAGGCGACGCCGGCTTTCCGACCCTGGCCGAGGTCGAGGCGTCCCACGTCCGGCGTGCCATGGAACATGCCAGGGGGAACAAGGCCCTGGCCGCCCGGCTGCTCGGGGTCAGCCGGATGACCCTGTATCGGAAGCTGCAGGAGGCTGAAAAGTTGTCCAGATCCGATACACCTGTGTCTCAGGATGATGCAGGGTCTCGTTAGAATACGGTCGTTCGCCGTGTCACGCGGTGTCATCGACCGGGGTTCCGGGCCGGTTTCCGAAGCGGGGGGGAATGTCTTGAACCTGGCACGGGTTGTGCATAAGGAAAGAGCGTCACCCCATGGGTGGCCCCCCAACTCCCTTCAACCGCAGCCTGCTGCGGAAGACCACGCCCGGTCAGACCCCTCCCGAATGCATGGCTCGGCCCCTGGGACCCGAGTCGCCGAGCCAAGCTGGGGAATGCCACATGAAGCCCCGCGGGAGGGGTCCCGGGCCATTGGGAGTCACCTCGAATCGAACGCCGCCCCGCGGGGCGGCGTTCGTCGTTTCCGGTTTCAACCGGGGCTCAACGCCGGCCGAGGTCGTTCCGCTGAGGGGTCGATTCGATAGGCGGGCCCGGAGACGGCATCGTGTCGTTCCGGTCCCTCGCCGCGTCCATCGCAGCTTGCACCTGCGGGCCCATCCATGCGGTGGGTACCCGATTTCGCCCCACCCCTCCGAGGATCTCATGCTCCCAGTCCTGTTCGCCCTCATCGCTCCCGCCGTCGCCCAGGACGATCTCGCCGAGTTCTCCGCCGCCGACCAGACCACCGAGGCGGTCGAAGAAGCCGACACCGACCTGTCGGCGGAGCTGGGCGGCGCCTTCGTCTCCGGCAACGCCGTCTACTACAGCCTCAATGCCTCCCTGGCCTTCGCCCACCGGTGGACGATGAACAAGCTCGCCCTGTCGGGGGGCGCCAACTACAGCAGCGGCAAGATCGACGGCGACGGTGACGGGGTGCTCAGCGACTCGGAACGCGACCTCGCCAACCAGGAACTCGCCCGGAAGTTCTTCGGCGACCTGCGCTACGACCGCTACCTCACCGACAAGGATGCGCTCTACGCCTGGGTCGGCGCCCTGCACGACCCCTACGCCGGGTACAGCGCCCGGATCCACGAGCAGGTCGGCTACGCCCGCACCCTGGTCGACTCCGACACCACCCGGCTGGGTGCCGAGGTGGGTATCGACTGGGCCGAGGAGTTCTTCACCGAGGCCCAGGCCGACGGCACCGATTTCCTCGAGACCAGCGACACCTATGAAAACGTCCTGGCCGGCCGGATCGGCGTGGCCTTCACCCACGCCTTCAACGACAGCGTGTCCTTCTCCGACACCGCGGAGACCTACGTCAACGTCGTCAACCCCGCGGACACCCGCGTGCTGAACACCGCGGCGCTCACCAGCAAGCTGTCCGATCGGTTCTCGCTGAAGGTGTCCAACCAGCTCACCTTCGACAACGTCCCGGTCGAGGGATTCCGCAAGGTCGACCAGACCACCATGGCCACCTTCGTCGCATCGATCTTCTGAAGCTCCCCGCTCTCCCCCTCGCAGGAGTCCCTCGTGGAAAACATCGACCTCAACCAGATCAACGCCCTCGTGGTGCCCATCGCCAAGGCCATCGTCCTGGCCGTCATCATCTTCGTCATCGGAAACTCCCTGGCCAAGACCCTGCACCGGGTCACCCAGTCCAGGCTGGAGGGCCGCGGGGTGGACGCGGCGCTGTCGCGGTTCCTCGGCCAGATGGTCCGCTACGGGGTGTTCGCCGCCACGGTCATCAGCGCCCTCGGCGTCCTGGGCATCGAGACCACCAGCTTCGTCGCGATCCTCGGTTCGGCCGGCATCGCCGTCGGCCTCGCCCTCCAGGGCAGCCTGGCCAACTTCGCCGCCGGCGTGATGATCCTGTTCTTCCGGCCGTTCACCCTCGGTGACGTCATCACCGCGGGCGGGCACACCGGGAAGGTGGTGGACATCGGCCTGTTCGCCACGACGCTGCACACGCCGGACAACATGAAGATCATCGTGCCCAACGGCGCGATCACCGGTGGCAGCATCACCAACATCACCACCCTGGGGACCCGGCGGATCAGCGTCGACGTCGGGGTCGCCTACGGCGCGGACCTCCAGCAGGTCCAGCAGGTGCTGCAGAAGGCAGCCGAGCGGTGCACCCGGGCGCTGAAGGACCCGGCGCCGGCCGTCGCCTTCGTCAACCTGGGGGCGAGCAGCCTGGACTTCACGGTGTTCGCCTGGTGCCGGAGCGCCGACTGGCTCGACCTGATGCACGAGCTGCGGTGCAACGTCTACGACGACCTGAACAACGCCGGCATCGAGATCCCGTTCAACCAGATCGTCGTGCACCAGGCCGCCGACGCCGCCTGATCGCCGCCAGGACCAGCAGCAGCGCCGCACCCCCGGTCCCCGGGTCGCGGGTGCTGCTGCAGCGGCCACAGCCGCCGTTGGTCACCCCCGACTCGTCGGGCGCGGGATCGCCGGCTCCACCGGTGACGCCACCGGTGTCGGCGGCCCCGCCATCGGCGGCCGTTCCGCCGTCGGGGGTGCCGCCATCGGGGCCCCCGGTGTCCGCTCCGCCCGTGTCCGTGCCGCCGGTGTCGCCGCCGCCGGCGTCATCGGCCAGGACCCGCTCGATCCATCCCAGGGTGTCCGCCTCGGCGTAGCGTTGCCCGAGGGCGGCCATCCACTGCAGTTGCGGGTCGTCGCCGGCCGCCTCCTCCAGCAGCTCGCCGGTGACCGGGCTGGCGTAGAGCAGGTCGACGTGGCTCAGGTCCACCACCGCGGATTCGACCACGCGAGCCCCCCGCGCGGTGAGGGTGTCGGCCTGCAGCGCGCTGTCGACGAACACCAGCCCGTCGCTCTCACCGGAGACCTCGCCCAGGACGAGGTTGCCGCTGGCCAGGCCCTGCACCTCCCCCTCGGTCACCCCCAGGCCGGCGAAGCGGTTGTCCACCACCTCGGCGACCAGCGCGCCCCACAGGTCCAGGCTGGAGCCCACCAGCTCGGCCCAGGTCTCACCGAAGATGCTGGCCAGCCAGTCCTGCGTCCCGTTGGGCATCAGCGGGTTGCGCCCGGCCAGCAGGTAGACCTCCACCGCCGGGTCGATCCCCCGGGCCTCGATGCGGTCGAGCAGCCGCCCGCCGTTGTCGATGGCGACGTCGATCCCCTCGCTGTAGCTCCAGGCGCCGAGGCCGCCGTTCCACGTCGTGCTCCAGTCGGGCTGCAGGGCGTAGGGGCCCAGCCACGGCTGGACGGCCGGGAGATCGTAGACATCGTCCCACCGTCGCAGGATCTGGCGGTGCCCGGGGAACCAGTCGGCCCCGCTGCCGCCGATGTACTGGTCGGCCAACGAGGTCGAGATCGTGGGGACCGCCGTGGAGTAGGGGTAGTAGAGGGTCCACGAAGTCGGCGAGAGGGCGTCCTCGGCGACGAGGCCGGCGAGGTTGGCCGCCGGCCACCGGAAGGCGGTGTCGATGCCGCCCAGCGGGGTCGCCACGAAGACCGCCCGGCGGACGTCGCCCCGGTAGCGGGTGCCCACCTCGTTGTAGGCGGTGTTCAGCCAGGTGGCGCCCGAGTCTCCCTCGACGCCGTTGGCCAGGTAGACCGCCAGGGCGATCCCGCCCTTGCTGTGGGCGACCACGTCGACCTGCTCGGCGCCGGTGCGGGCCCGGATCCGGGCGATGGCGTCGGCGATGATCTCGGCCTGCATGTAGATGTCGCCGTGGGGATGGGCGAAGGTCAGGGCGTAGACCGGCCGCAGGTCCCGGTCCAGGCGGGTGCCCAGGGTCACGTAGGCGCGGACGCCGTTGTCTCCGGCACCGGGGACCAGCAGGATGGGGGTTCCGGACGCAACCGACTCGTTGGGGCCCATGTGCAGCAGCGCGGCGCTGGAGTGGGGCGTGTTGGTGCCGAAGCAGGTGGCGATCCAGGGGGCCCAGTCGGCCTCGTCCGGCCAGGAGATCGCGCGGTTGAACGCCTCCTGGGCGAACAGGCTGCGATCGGGGTCCTCGATGCGCTCGACCCGGCTCCACAGCTTGAGCTCGCCAGCCTGGTCGTAGGTCTCGATCCCGGTGAACTCGGCGGCGGGCGTCGTCGGGTCGAAGCCGGCGGTCGCAAAGGCGGTGGCAGACAGCAGGATTGCCAGGATCATCGCTCCCCTCCGTGGGCCCCGGCGACGGGGGCGGTGGCGTGGCGGCGGGAGAGTCGGCCGGCGAGGAACCAGTCCACCGCCTCGTTGAACCGGTCGGGCGCGTCGTGGTGCACCGTGTGGCCGGCGCCCGGCACCATGACCAGCGCCGCGTCGGGGAGGGCGGCGGCCCCCTGCCGGGCCACCGACCGGGTCGTGCCCCCGGTGAACACCGGGTTGGGGATCATCCGGTCGTCGGACCCGAACACGATGAGGGTCGGCGTGCGGACCTCGCCGAGCCGGTCCCACACCGGGTGGTCGAGCATCCCGGCGATGCTCCGCGACACCGCGACGCTGGTGCCGGCGAAGGTCTCGCTGCGCCCGAGCTGGACCCGCTCGCGCAGCAGCCGCTCGACGCCGTCGTCGTGCCGATTGAACACGAGCCGGGTGAAGGTCGCCCGCAGCTCGTCCTCGCGGGCCTGCATCGCCCGGTCCTCGGTCCAGTAGCGCTTCATCCAGGCCGCCTCGCCCGGGCTGAAGCGCTCGAAGCCGGCGGGTGCCGACAGGATCAGCCCGGCGACGCGGTCGGGGTGGTGCAGCGCGAAGGTGAGGGCGATCTGCCCGCCCATGGAGTGCCCGACGATGACCACCCGCTCCAGTCCCACGGCGTCGAGCCAGGCATCGAGGACCTCGGCGTACCAGGGTGGCGTGTACGGCGCGTCCGGGCGCCCGCTCATGCCGTAGCCGGGGAGGTCGAGGGCCAGCACCCGTCGTTGCTCCTGGAAGTGCGGGAGCTGGTACTCCCAGAACCCCATGGTGCTGGACAGGCCGTGGACGAAGACCAGGGGGACGGCGTCGGGATCGGCCGGTACGACGCCGCTGGCGGCGCTGTCGGTAAAGGCGATGGAGACGCCGGCGACGCCCGGAGTGTCCACGACCACGTGCCGGACCGCGCCGGGAGCCCACAGCTCGTCGGGTTCGATGGCCGGCAGGGAGGAATAGCGGGGGACGCAGGCGGCCAGGGCGAGGAGGGAGGCAAGCATGGCGGGCTCGGGGACGGGTCAGAGAAGGATCCACCCGGTGTGGAGGATGACGGCCCAGGGGTTCGCCGGCAGCTCCGTCCACTGCTGGGAGGTGGGGTCGACGATCCGGGCATCCATCACCACCGCCGCCTCCAGGCTGAGGTCGAGCAGTGGCAGGGGGCGCCCCAGGATCGCGCCGTTGACCTCGGTCCCCAGGGGGCCGCCGTCGGGCCGTCGGGCATGGGCCGCCGTCCCTCGGAGGGTGAGCCGGTCGGGGACCGGATCCCAGCCCAGGCTGCTGGTGATGGCCAACAGCCCCTGGCCGCGGTTGCTCACGTCGGCGACCACCGCCACCTGGCGGTTGATCGCCCGGGGGTCCGAGAACAGCAGCAGTGTGCCGTGGGTCGCCCAGACCGCCCCGGCGACGCCGTAGCTGTTGCCGGTCACGATGCCGGTGTAGCGGTCGCTGCGGGTGTCGTCGGGCGAGGTGGCCAGCAACTCGATCCGGGCCTCGCTGCCGGCACCGGCTGCCCACCGGCCGCGCAGCTCCAGGACGGCGAGCCACCCGAAAACGTCGATGTCGGGCTGGTCGGTGACGTACAGTCGCCCGGCGTTGAGGAAGCCGCCGCCCCGGAACCCGACCGGTCCCTCGGCCAGCTCGCGGTTGTAGCCGACGTCGGCGCCGATCCAGGCGAGATCGGCGTCCACCTCGGCGGCGGTGCCGTCTTCGGCGACCACGCTGAGCCGGGGGCCCCCCTGCATGTCGGAGAGCTGGCTGGTCGGGCCCAGGCCCAGGGTGCCGCCGCTGCCTCCGCTGTTGTCCTTGAGCCACCAGGCGTGCACGGCCACGTCCCAGGCATAGGCCGGGTGGGCCTCGGCGTCGGCCATCCACAGGGTGACGTCGTCGGCTTCCGCCACCCCGTTCTCGACGAGGGAGTAGCCGCCCAGCCGGGTGTGCAGCAGGTCCCCCCGCGGCCCCCGGACGACGCCGAACCCGGCCAGCCCCGCGGCCTCGCTCCCCCAGAAGCAGAGGCCGCCGCCGTGCCGGAACAGGGCATCGGGACCGCTCTGGTGCGGGTCGTGGGGTCCGTCCGCCACGAACTGCAGGCCGGCGACCAGCCGGAGCCGGTCGTCGCCGCCCAGGTCGGGCTCGAAGCTGGCGTGGAGCCGACGGGTCTGGAGGTTGACCTGGTCGGCGCCGAAACCGCCGCCCTTGTTGCCGCCGGTCTGGTAGGCCTGGTCGCCCCAGGCGAAGTCCACCTCGAACCCCGCGGTCAGGGAGGCCCGGCCATCCAGCAACGGCGGCGCCCAGGTGAGGAAGGCGTCGGCCCGCTGCTCGACGAGCATGCTGCGATCCTCGAGATCGGTGGTCGTGCCGTTGATGCCGCCCAGGGCCCCGACCACCTGGCCGTCGAGGAAGGGGTTGGTGGTGACCACGCTCGACCGGGTCATCCGCAGTTGGAACAGGCCGAGGGCCGACAGGGCGGCGGGCGGTGGCGCCGGTCGGGGGCGCACCGCGCCGGCGGACGTCCCGTCGCCTCCCGGCGCCCCGTTCCCGCCACCGAGGCCGTCGGCGACCGTGGCTTCGGCGGGCACCGCCGCCTCGGCCCGGGACATCCACCCGGCGAGCACCAGGGCGGTGGGGACCCGACCGATCCTCATGGCCGCCGGTAGACCTGGACGTTGTCGCCGGGTGCCAGCCCCTGCCCGGCGGTGGAGCCGAACCCGGCCTCCGGCGACGGCGGCGTGAAGCCGTAATCGGGGGTGGTCAGGACCACCTCCAGGGTGAGGGTGGTGCCGTCGACCTGCCAGATCCCCTCGGACGTGCCCTCGAAGGGCTGGCTCTGCCACTGGACGATGGTGCCCGGGCTGCCCTCCGTCGCGCTGTAGGTGCCGACGAACTCGTAGGTGTCCCCCCCGCCGGTCGTCGCCTGCACGCGGTAGCTGCAGTCACCCCCGAAGGTGGCCTCGATGGACACGTAGTCGAAGGACGGCTGCTGGAACAGCGGGCTGATGTCATCGCCCTGGCTGATCCAGTCCCCGGTGATCGACAGGGCCGCGCAGTCCCCGGCCGCCGCTCCGCCGTCCCCACCGGCCCCGCCGTCGGGGGTGGCCGAGCCACCATCGGTCGATTCGGATCCACCGCTGTCGCCGACGTCGTCGGGGCGACAGGCCGTCGTTGCGAGGAGCATGGCGAGCGCGATCATCGGGGTCATGTGGGCTCCGGGGGCGTCGGGGAGGCCGCGTTCACGGGGGCGAGGGCCGGTCGCCGGCCGGCTGGTGCGCGGGCAGCGAGGGCCGGCTTGTCGACCTTGCCGGAGCCGGTTCGCGGCAGGGTGTCGGTCAGCGCGAAGTGCTTGGGGATCTTGAACCGGGCCAGTCGGCCTCGCAGCCAGGTGGTCAGCGCGGCGACGTCGAGGCTGCGGCCCGGCACCACCTCGATGAATGCCATGCCGACCTCGCCCCACCGGTCGTCGGGCACGCCGATCACCGCGGCCGTGGCGATGTCGGGGTGGGTCTGCAGGGCCGCCTCGACCTCGGCCGGGTACACGTTCTCCCCGCCGGAGATGTACATCTCCTTGAGGCGCCCCCGCACGGTGAAGAACCCGTCGGCATCCATGCTGAGCACGTCACCGGTGTGGAACCAGCCATCGTCGATGGCCGCCGCGGTCGCCTCGGGGTCGCGCCAGTAGCCGCTGCAGACGACGGGGCCGCGCAGCAGCAGTTCCCCGGGCTCGTCCACCTCGCAGGGGGTCCCGTCGGGTCGGATCAGGCGCGCCTCGACGTGGTGGATGGGCATGCCCACCGTGCCGAGCTTGTCGCGGACCCGGTGGGGGGGCGTGCTGAAGCAGTTGGGCCCGACCTCGGTCAGGCCGAAGCCCTGCCGCAGGGGGATCCCGCGGGCGAGGTAGCGCTCGAGCAGGGCAGCACCCAGCGGTGCCCCCCCGCAGATGGCGTCCTGCACGCACCGGAGGTCGGTGCGGGCGAAGTCGGGGTGATCGGCCAGCATCTGGTAGATGGTCGGCACCCCCATCAGGTGGGTGATCCCCTCCTCGGCGATGCATCGCAGGGCTTCCCCGGCGTCCAGGCGGGGCATGACGACCACTCGCCCGCCCCGGTGCAGCAGGGGCGTCGTCAGGCAGTTCATGCCACCGGTGTGGAACAGCGGGGCGAAGGTCAGGGTGCTGGAGGCGGGGGAGAGGTCGCAGGCCAGGATGGTGTTGAGGGCGTTCCAGTGCACCTGGCGGTGCGAGAGCAGGGCTCCCTTCGGTCGTCCGGACGACCCCGAGGTGTACATGAGCTGCCAGGGATCCCCGAGCCGGTTTCCGGTCCTGGCCCGGGGCGGGGTCGGCAGGTCGCGGCGGGGGCCGGCATCCATGGACAGCGGGTCCGGGACCAGCCCGTGGGCCACGTCCAGGTGGCCCGCGTCGGCCACGAGCACCCGGGGTTCGCTGTGGCCCACCTGCCAGGCCAGCTCGGCCGGCGACAGGCGGATGTTCATGGGAAACAGGATCGCCCCGAGGTGGGCCGCGGCGTAGAGCAGGGCGATGGTGTCGCCGCGGTTGGCCGCCAGCACCGCGACGCGATCGCCGGGACCCACCGAGCGTCGGGCGAGGGTGGCGGCCCATGCCAGGGAGTCGGCGTGGAGCTGCCGCCACGACCAGCGCTGCCCGGTGCCGATGTCGACGAGCGCTTCGGCGTCGGGGCGGAATTGCGCCCACATCGCGAGGTGGTCACTGGTGGCAGCCCGGGGGGGCGAGGCCCCTCTTTCGGCTGGATGGCGGGGGATGGATGCGCTCATGGCCGTGCCGATTCCGACCGGCTGCGGAACCACCGGTCGAGCAGGGGGTAGAACACGGTCGGGCCGTAGCGGCCGACGACGACGCCGATGTGGCCCGACTGCAGCCGCTCCACCGTGACATCGCGGCTGCCGACGGCGTCGGCCAGCGGCAGGCAGCTCGCCGGCGGCGCGATGAAGTCGCGGCGGGCGGTGGCGACCAGCACCGGGACGGTGATGCCCCCGAGATCGATCCGCTCCCCCCGCAGCTCCCAGGTGCCGGCCAGCAGCCGGTCCTGCTGGTAGGCCTGCTGGATGAACTCCCGGGCGAAGGCGCCGGGCATGGGGACGTTCTCCTCCAGCCAGCGCTCGCGGGCCAGCGCGCGGGCCAGGCGCACCGGATCGTGGCTGGCGGCCTCGATGGCCGCGTACTTGTTCCAGGCCCCGACCGGATCCAGCAGCTTGAAGGCCATCGCCATGAGGTCCACCGGGACCAGCCGGTCGGGGGGCAGGGCGGCCTCGACGTCGAAGCACTGGGGGTCGACGAAGCGGCGGAACCGGCCGGCCCGAGCGAAGGCGACGGG
>RFKJ01000460.1 GCA_003694325.1 Deltaproteobacteria bacterium | reverse complement strand
TGGGCCAGGCGGGTCCGGGCGACGGCTTCGGCGGCCGGGTCGGCGGACTTCAGCGCGCGCTGGAGCGCCCGGCGGGCCAGCCTGGCGCTGGCGGGGGCGCGTACCTGGTGGGCTTGCCGGGAACGGTCGGCCGTGCCGGAGCGGACCGGTACGGTGGCGTCGGCCTCCAACACCAGGGACCGGATGCTCCACAGGTCGGGGGCGGCATCGCGCGCGTCCGCCTTCCAGGCCCGGGGCCCGGCCAGGATCAGCCCCGCGCGGAGCCGTGTCCGGAGCGCCTCGCGGCGTTCGTTCAGGCGGAGGTGCAACTCGGTCCACGCCTGGCGCAACCCGGCCGAGTCGCCCGTGGTCTCCCGGCAGCGAACCCAGACGTGTCCTTCGGGCGCGGGTTCGTCGGCGAGCAGGCCCCGCAGGATGCGGGCGACGTCGGCCTGCTCCTGCAGGTCGAACACCTGCATGGGGTGGATGCTGGCTGCGGCCAGCCGTCGCCGCAGCTCCTCGGCGGTCGGGGGGTGGTCGGTGAACACCCACGCCAGCCAGAACCCCTCGGCCCACTCGACGTGCTGGCGCAGGCTCTGCCAGGCGGCTTCTCCCGATGCCGACAGCTCAATCGGATGCGGCGCCATCGCCCCCATCCGTGGCCGCGCCCTCCTGCTGGCGGCGCTTGCGGACCTCTGCCGCCTGCGCCCGGACCGTGTCGGCGATGAGGGGGTGGACCGCCCACCACTCATCGCCGTTGCGGTACGCCATCACCAGCAGGTTGTCGAAGTAGCGCGCCAGGTCGGGGAGGTGGGTGCCGTCTTCCAGTTCGGTCGCCCGCGTGGCGTGGATCCGGTCCAGCCACAGCGCGTCTTCGTGGGCGACCGGCAGGTAGGCGTTGCGGACTTCCTGCTTCGCCAGGTCGAGGATCGGTTTCGAGACCGGCAGGCTGCGCCCCCTCGCCAACCGCAGCGTGGTCTGCAGCAGGCGGAACAGGTCCCGCAGGTAGCCCCCGGACGCCAGGATCAACTGGTCGAGGGCGTCCTGGCTGCCCAGGAGGCGCTGCCAGTCGCCGCGGTGCCCGACGACCTCGCGGAGCGCCCGCAGCCCGGCTTCACAAGGTTGGCCCTCACGGTCGGCGACCTTGACGCAGGGGATCCACTCCGAACCGTCGTAGAGGCGGGAGATCCCGGGTTCCTTGATCTTCAACCAGGGCGGCACGGTGTAGACGACGTGCAGGTAGGGAAACACCAGCTTGTCGGCGTGGCCATGGAACAGCACGACCAGGGATGCGGCCACGTCTTCGGCGTTGACGGCGGTGCCGCGGATCTGCTCGACCGAGTCCAGCAACAGGACCACCCGCGTGTCGGCGCCGTGCCGGTCCTGCAGCGCCTCGACGCACTCCTGCGTGAACGTGCGCACATCGGCCACCAGCGCGCCCAGGTGCCCCTTGAGGTGGTCCTGGAGCCGCTGCCGGAAGGTGGGGTCGGCCTTGAGGTTGGCCTTGACCGAGACCGAGGCGGCCTCGACGCCGCCTTCCAGCCCCAGCTCGGCCGGCTCCACCCGCGTGCGGGTCATGAAGTTGCAGAAGCGGGTCCAGTACCCTTCCTGCAGCAGGTCCTTGCCCAACAGGTCCGGGTCGCCCTGCAGGGCGTCGCCCAAGGCGCCGGCGATGGCCAGCAGGAAGTCGCTGACGTCCACCGGCGTGGTCAGGTTGAGGTATCGCCCCATGTCGCAGAGCACGACGATGCTCTCCCCGGCCTGTTCGAGCTGGTGCTTGAGCCGACGCAGCTCGGTGCTCTTGCCGGTGCCGCGAAAGCCACTGAAGAGCTGGGTGCTCTCGATGGGCGACCACTCGATGGTGGTCTGGAGCTGGTCGACCGGATCGGTGGGGGTCAGCTCCTCGTCATCGTAGAGCCGGACATAGCAGGGGCTGTCGGGCGCCAGCGGGCGATCCCGCAGCGCCTGGTAGAACTCCTTGAGGAACGTCTGGTCGTCGGTCGGCATGGGCGGACTCTAGCACGCTCACCGCGCCGCCCGGGCTCCCCCGTCATCCTCCGTGTGGGCCGGGTCGGTGATCCGCTCGATGCGGGCGGCGCAGACCTTGTACTCGGCGGTGCCGGTGACGCTGTCGCCGGCTTCGGTGGTCAGCAGGTTGGCCCGGTCCTCGGAAAAGTGCAGCGGCATCCAGATGCAGCCCGGTCGCATCCGGCGGCTGATCATCACCGTGGCGTGGACCGTGCCGCGGCGGCTGCAGACGTGTACCCGCTCGCCGTCGGTCAGCCCCAGCTTGCGGGCATCCCGCGGCGAGACCTCCACGAAGTTGGTCGGCTGCTTGAGGACCGGCCCCGACTCCCGGCGGGTCTGGGTGGCGGCGTTGTAGTGGTACAGGGTGCGGCCGGTGGACAGCACCAGCGGGTACTCGGCGTCCGGTTGCTCCCTGCTGGGGCGGTACTCGGCCGGGCGGAACCGGCTGCGGCCGATGATCGGGCCGCCCTCGTGCAGGAAGCGGGTGCCGGGGTGGGTCGGCTCGGGACAGGGCCACTGCAGGCCGCCCTCGGTCTCGATGCGCGGGTGGCTGATGCCGGCGAACTTGGGCGAGAGGCGGGCCATCTCGGCGTAGATCTCGGCCGGACCCTGGTAGTGGGGCATGGGGTAGCCGGCGGCCCGGGCGATGTCGCAGAGGATCTCCCAGTCGGGGCGGGCCTGCCCCGGCGGGTCGACGGCCTTGCGCACCCGCTGCACCCGCCGGTCGGAGTTGGTGAACACGCCGTCCTTCTCGGCGAAGCAGGCCGCCGGCAGCACCACGTCGGCGAAGCGGCAGGTCTCGTTCATGAAGATGTCCTGGACGACGATGAACTCGGCGTTGTTCAGCCCCTGCTCCAGCTTGCCGACGTTGGGCTCGGACAGGACGATGTCCTCGCCCATGATGAACAATCCCTTGATGTCGCCGTCGCAGACGGCCTCCATCATCCGGGGCAGGGTGCGGCCGGGGGTCGGATCCAGCGGCACCCCCCACTCCGCCTCGAAGCGGGCGCGGGCCTCGGGGTCGTCGACCCGCTGGTAGCCGGGGTAGTAGATGGGGCTCGCGCCGGCGTCGTTGGCGCCCTGGACGTTGTTCTGGCCGCGCAGCGGGTTGAGCCCGGCCGAGGGCACGCCGAGGTGCCCGGTCAGCAGGACGAGGTTGGCCAGGGAGAAGACGTTGTCGGTGCCGTGGGTGTGCTCGGTGATCCCCAGCGTGTAGTAGATGCCGGCCTTGCGGGTCGTGGCGTACCACCGGGCGGTGGTCCGGATGTCCTCCGCCGGCACGCCGGTGATCCGCTCGGCCTCCTCGGGGGTGTACCGCTCGACGACGGCCCGCAGTTCGTCGATGCCCTCGGTGTGCCGCGCGATGAACTCGCGGTCCTCGAGCCCCTCGGCCAGGATCACGTGCATGATGGCGTTGATCAGCCACACGTCGGTGCCCGGCCGGAGCTGCAGGTGCAGGTCGGCCTGTTCGGCCAGCCAGATCCGCCGCGGGTCGGCCACGACCAGCTTCGCGCCTCGCCGCCGCGCCCGCTTCATCTCCATGGCGATGATGGGGTGGGCTTCGGTGGTGTTGGAGCCGATCACGAACATCATGTCCGTGTCCCGGATCTCCGGGATCGAGTTGGTCATCGCGCCCGCGCCGAACATTGCCGCCAGACCGGCGACGGTGGGGGCGTGTCACGTGGCCGCGCACTGGTGGCAGTCATTGGTGCCGAAGGCGGCCCGGGCCAGCTTCTGGACCAGGTAGTTCTCCTCCCCGGTACACCGGGACGACGAGATGAACCCCAGGGAGCCGGGGCCGTGGCGCCGCTTGACGCCCAGCAGCCCGGCAGCCGTCTTCTCGATGGCGTCCTGCCAGGTCGTGGGGTGCAGCCGGCCGTCCTCGCCCCGGACCAGCGGCTCCGTGAGGCGATCCTCGCTGTGGATGAAGTCGAAGGCGAACCGGCCCTTCACGCACAGGTTGCCGTCGTTGACCGTGGTGCCCGGGGGCGGTGACGTCACCCGCACCACCCGGCCGTCGAGGACGTGCAGGTCGACCTGGCAGCCCACGCCGCAGAAGTTGCAGGTGGTGCGGGTCACCTCGGCGGCGGCCAGGTCGAGGTCGGCGTTCTTCTTCTCGGACAGGGCGCCGGTCGGGCAGGTGTCGATGCAGCCCCCGCACAGCTCGCAGGAGGTGTGCAGCAGGCCGGTCATCCCGATGGTGCCGATGGTGGTCGCCCCGCCGCGCTCGGTGAGGGCGATGGCGTTGACCGCTTCGACCTCGTCGCAGTAGCGGGTGCAGCGGGCGCAGAGGATGCAGCGGGCGGGATCGAACCGGATGTAGGGGTTGTCGTCGTCGGGCCGGCCGGCCCGCGGCGAGTCGATGCGGTCCAGGTCGAGGAGCGGCATCCCCTCGGTCAGGTGCCGCAGGGCGTTGCCGTCGGGGCTCTCGGGGGGGCGGCCGTCGGCGTCCACCGGGTGGTCGGCCAGGTACAGGCTCATCAGGACCCGGCGGTGGCGTTCGATGCGCTCCGACCGGGTCGAGACCTTCAGCCCCGGCGTCGCCTTCCAGGTGCAGGCCGGCTGCAGGCGGCGCTGGCCCTCGATCTCGACCAGGCAGGACCGGCAGCAACCGGCCGGCTCCAGTCGGGGGTCGTGGCAGAGCGTGGGGATGTCGATGCCCTGGCCGCGGGCCAGTTCGAGCACCGTGTCGCCCGGCCGGGCCTGCACCGGGCGACCGTCGATCTCGATGGTGAAGGACGTCATGGCTGGTCCACCGGGGGAGAGGTCGGTGAGGAGGCGCCCCCGGTGGTCGCCGGGGCTCGCGCTGCGAAGTCACCAGGAAAGTAGCGGATCGCGGTCACCAGTGGCAGGTGGGCGACCATGCCCAGGCCGCAGATGCTGCCCTCCTCCAGCTCGAAGGCGATGTCCTCGAGGTGGCGCAGGGCATCGGGGTCGCCGTGGTCGAGGTAGCGGTCCAGCATCTTGCGGAGCACCTGGGTCCCCAACCGGCAGGGCGCGCACTGGCCGCAGCTCTCCTCCTCGAAGAACACCGCCTGCCAGCGGGCGGCCTGCGCCATGTCCACCGTGTCGTTGAGCACGACCACGCCGGCGCTGCCGAGCATGCTGCCCCGGGCGGCCAGGCCCTGGAAGTCCAGCGGCTGGTCGGACTGGTCGATGGGGAGGAACCCGGACGAGGCGCCGCCGGGGGAGAAGGCCCGCGGCGTGCCCACCGGCCCGCCGGCCACCTCCAGCAGCTCGTCGAGGGTCACGCCCAGCGGCAGCTCGTAGACGCCGGGCTGCCGGACGTGCCCGGAGATGCAGTACAGCTTGGTGCCCGGCTCGGTGCGGCCCAGCGCCCGGAAGGCGGCGCCTCCCTGTCGAACGATGTACGGGACGCAGGCCAGCGTCTCGACGTTGTGGATGAGGGTCGGCTTGCCCCACAGCCCGTGCCGGGTCGGGTAGGGCGGCTTGATCCGGGGCATCCCGCGCCGGCCCTCCAGCGACTCCAGCAGCGCGGTCTCCTCGCCGCAGATGTAGGCGCCGTGTCCGTTGGCGAAGTGGATCTCCAGGTCGCCGAGGTGGGGGCGGGCCTCGTCGAGGGCCCGCTCCAGGCTGGCGCGTTCCTCGTGGAACTCACCGCGGATGTAGATCCAGGCCTGTCGGGCGCCGACCGCCTCGGCGGCGATGGCCAGCCCCTCGATCAGCCGGTGCGGCCGGCGGCGCATGACCTCGCGGTCCTTGAAGGTGCCGGGTTCCCCCTCGTCGGCGTTGACCACCACGTAGTGGACGGGCTCGGCCTCGGCCGCCACCGCCCGCCACTTGAAGGCCGCCGGGAATCCCGCCCCGCCGCGCCCCTGCAGGCCGGCCGCGTCGATCTCGTCGATCACCGCCGCCGCGCCCATCTCGCGGGCCCGGGCCAGGGCGGCATAGCGGGCGTCGTCGACCCCGCCGAGGTCGATGGGCAGCGAATCGTCGGCCGGCATCACCGCGCCGGGCCGACCCCGCGCCAGCACGCGGAGGTCATCGTCCAGCGCCACCGGCGCCCGGTCGCACTGCCCCAGGCAGCTCACCGCGACGTGGGGCTCGCCGGCATCTCGCAGGGCAGCGATCCACTCGTCGCTGCCGGCCAGGCGACAGGAGATCGACTGGCACACCCGCGTCCCGGCGCCCTTGTCGCGGAGCAGGCCGTAGAACCGGGCCGTGCCCCAGGCGTCGGCTTCCGGGATGTCGAGCTGGCGGGCGATCCGCCGGACCGCCTCGGGAGTCAGTTCCGGCTC
>RFKJ01000459.1 GCA_003694325.1 Deltaproteobacteria bacterium | reverse complement strand
TCAAGGCGCTGCAGCAGGAACTGGCCCGCCTCGACGCCGAGGCGGCGGGCGGCGACCGCACCCGCGCCGCGACCGGCACGGCGCGCCCCACCTCGCGGCTGGTGGACGAGGCCACCCCCGAGGAGCTCCTCGACGCCCGGCTGCTGCTGCTCGCCGACGAGCTGCGGGAGGGCCGGATCGACCGGGAGACCTACGATCGTCGCTGCGAGGCCCTCATCGCCGAGGCGACCGCCGACGAGTCCGCCGACACCGACGCCCCGCCGGTCAAGCGCACGCTCTGACCGGGCCGGTCCGTGCCACGGCCGGGTCAGCTCCGCCGGCGGGCCTCCTTGACCAGGTCGTCGACGGTGTCCGGCAGCGTGCTCTTGGTGGCCATCGACTGCAGGCTGCTCGGGATCGAGCCACCGGAGTCGGTGCAGACCATGTAGGTCACCCCCACCCGGCCATCACCCTGCGGCTCGAAGATCCAGGCGCCGACGTTGACCGGGGGCTCCACGGCCTTGGGATGGGCCTCCACCACCCGCTGGTAGGTGTCGGCGTAGGGGCCGCCCTTGTCCCAGACCTTCTCCCACCGCAGGCCCAGGCGCTCCCCGTCCCGGAAGATCGTGCCGTGCAGGAACCAGAAGCGGTCGCTGACCAGGGGCACCGACAGGTACTGGTAGTAGTCGAGGGTGTCGCCGGACCGCTTGAGGGTGGCAGCGTCCTTGATGCCGGCGCTGGACCAGGAGATCGCGCCTTCGACGTCGGTGGCGACATCCAGCACGGTCTGCGCCGAGACGCCGGCGACGGTGGCGGTGGCCCGGAAGCACTCGGTCCCCCCGATCTCGGCGCTGTAGAGCTTCACCTCTCCGGCGTTGTCGGTGCTCCTGGTCTTGAACAGCTCCCAGCCGGTGGCCGACGACAACGCGGACCAGGTGGCTGCGGCATGGGCAGGGGCGGCCGTCAGCAGGCCGAGCGCGAGCAGGGAGAGGGCGGACATGGGCGGGACCGGGGTCGCGGGGGAACGGGGGCCTGGATAACCGGAGCGCCTGCCTTCTATTCCGTTCGGCAGCGGGCTGGGAGACGCTCAACCGACGGCCGGCACGGCGTCCGGATCGGGGCGGGCCGCCCGGCGCAGGCGCCGGCGGGCGACCGGCAGCGCCAGGCCGTGGGCGGCACAGGCCAGGACCCGCCGCAGGGAACGCCGCCCGGGCGACCGCACGAGCGCCTCGACCGCGGCGGGGGCCCGGGCCACGGCGTGTTCGTGCTGGAGCAGCCGCTTGGCCACGGTGTAGAAGGGCTCGCGGTAGGGCGCGCGGAACAGCGGGCGGTTGTCCATGCTGCCCTCCCAGTGGGTGTCGGTCATGGTCGCGGCGACCCGCTCGTGGAACACCGTCCCCGGCAGGGGGTAGCTGACGCTGATCCCGATCCCCTCGGGGGCCAGGCGCCGCACCATCGACGCGGTGGCCTCCACGTCGGCGAGGGATTCGCCGGGGTAGCCCAACTGCAGGAACAGCCCGACGCCGATGCCGTGCCGGCGTAGCAGGCCGACGGCGCGCTCGACCTCGGCGACGGTGCAGTCCTTGTCCATGGCCTCCAGGATGCGGTCGCTGCCGCTCTCGGCCCCCAGCCAGACCTCGCGGCAGCCGGTGGCTGCGAGGAGGGCCACGACGCCTTCGTCCTGGAGCAGGTCGGCCCGGGACAGGCACCGGTAGGGCAGCCGGGGGCGGGGACCGAGGGCCTCGTCCAGCGCGGCGTGGAAGGCGGCCAGCCAGCCGGGCTTGAGGGCGAAGATGTCGTCGGTGAACCACAGCCCGTCGGGTTTGGCCTGGTCGATGAGGGCGACAAGATCCTCGACCACCCGCCCGGGACTGCGGACCGCGTAGGATCGGCCCCAGGTGGGCTTGGCGCACCAGTTGCACCGGTAGGGGCAGCCACGGGCCGTCGACAGGTTCAGCTCCCAGGGGGCGCCGCTGGCCTCCCAGGCGGACCGGTAGGCCGCCAGGTCGACGAGGTTCCAGGCCGGGGCGGGCAGCGAGTCGAGATCGGACATCGGCGCCCGCCGACCGCCCGCCCCCCGGGTCCCGTGCAGCCCCTCGATGGCCCGGTGTCCGTCCAGCCACTCGATCAGCACCTCCTGCACCTCGCCCGACACCGCGGCGGTCGCTCCGGCGTCCAGGTAGACGTCGGGGTGATCGGAGACGTCGGGACCGCTCACCAGGGTGGGCAGCCCCCGGGCGGCGCAGGCCGCCAGCATGGCCCGGCCGGCCTGCCGGATGGCCGCGGGGCACTGCTTCATGGCGACGCTGTGGTCATCGCCGATGATGGCGACGGCATCGATCCCGGGGTGGCGATCGAGGACGGCGCCGAAGTCGCCCGGGTCCTCCGAAAACATCCGGTCGATGAACACCACCGCGTGCCCCCGCCGCTGCAGCGAGGCGGCCGCGACCAGCGTCTGCAGCGGCGGATAGGGCCGGGACAGCGCCGACTCGCGGGGGTCCAGTCGGAGGTGGTAATTGTGGGTGACCAGGACGCGGGCCAGTTGAGCCTCCTCGCGGACTGCGCCGCATCGCCAGCCTACCTCGCTCCTCTTGAAATCACCGCCTCCCCCGGCCCGGATCCTTCATGCCCTCCCTCTCCCGCTTCCTGACCCTCGGAGCCCTGGTGCTGGCCGCCTGCGGCGACGCCGACGCCGTCGAGACGGAATCCCCCACCCCGAAACGTCCCGGGC
>RFKJ01000037.1 GCA_003694325.1 Deltaproteobacteria bacterium | reverse complement strand
GGTCGGGCCCGACTCGTCGACCGTCCCGGCCAACGCCGCTCCCTCGCGCCCGCCGGCTGGGGCCGCCCGGCACCCGACGACGGGCGGGGCCGCTCTTCGACCGGCGGTCACCGGGTCGGGTCCGGCCACGGCTCCGGCCTCCGTCGGGACCTCCGTCGGTGCCCGAGGTCGCGCTCCAGCCGCGGTCGTCGCGGCCGCGGAGCGGGGCGTTCGGCCGCCGGTGGTGGGGCAGTCGGTCCGTCGGGCTCTGGTCGCTTCGGCTGCCGTCCCGACTCCGGCGTCCGGTGGTGGGACGATCCGGCACCGGCCGGGCCCGGTGGCCTACGCCGGCGCGCGGGTGACGGGGACGCCGCGCCAGGTGGTGCTGCACGGCGACCGGCATCGGGAGTTCGGGACGATGGAGGCCGGTGCGGCGGCCCCCGCGGGACGCCCGGCCCCGGGCGGAGGTTCGGCAGCACCGGCAACCCGGAAGACCGCCGGCACTTCGCCCCGTCCCCACGGGACGTCGGGTCCGGTTGCCGACCCGTCCCTGGCACCGCTGTTGGCGGTGTTGGGGCAGCGGGCGGCGGCGACCTCGCCGTTGGCCCGGGTCGACGCCCGGGCGCTGTCGACCGCGACCTGGGTGATGGACGCCAGCGGCGCGCCTCCCACCCGGTTCAGCGCCGCGGCGGCACGTCGGATCGCGTCGACCGTGGCCGCGGGCGGCGGGCGCCCCGAGTGGCGGTGGACGTCGGGCGGGGTCGTCCTGGCATTGCCACCGGCCCAGGGCCGCGATGCGGACGGCGACCGGGCATCGGCACCGGGCACGGCGACGGGCGCGGCCGCGCGTCGAGCCGGCGCCTGGACGGGGGCCCGGGTGACCCGGACGCCGGCCGGAACCGGCGGGCGGTCGCGGTCGGTGTCGGCGCCGCCTCCCACGTGGTGGGCCGGTGCCCGGACTGCGCGGACCCCGGCGTTCTGGTGGCTGCGCCCCGATGCCACCGCCGGAGTCGCCCCCCGGGGACGGTTCGACGCCGCGGGCGTCTACCGGGTCCCGCCGGCGGCGGCTCGGCGGGGGACCACCGCCCCCCTCCCCACCTCGGGGGGGGGACGGGTCCTGGCGGGCGGCACCCCGGTCGAAGCGATGCCGGCGGGGATGCCCGTCGCCGACCCGGGCGTGCCGGGCGCCCCGGCCACCTGGTTGTCACCGCTCGGCGCCCCGACGGGCCGGCGGACCGACGGCGGGAAGGGAACGCCTCGGCCCCGACTCTCCCTGGCCCGGACCCTGGGCGCGGTGGAAGACGGCGTCGACGACCCGGGCATGCCCACCTGGGCCCGGCGGGCCAGCGGGGAGCCGCTGATCCACCGCGAGGAGCGGTTCATCGACGCCCTGGCTCGCGCCGAGGAGCCGGAAGAAGTGGTGCGCATCATCTACGAGCGTGCCGCGCGGGGCGGTCTCGGGGCGTCGTCGGGGCTGCCCGCGCCGGTGATCAAGGTCATCGAGCAGATTCGCAGCACGGCCGCGGCCATCGACCCGGATGCGGCCCCCGCGCGCTCTGCGCCGGGCACCGATGCCGAGGTGGTGCGGCGGGCCAACCGCAGCCGGAGCGCGCCGCGCAGCTCCGCCCGGGTGGTCCGTGGGTTCACCCCGCTGCGGTCGCGCGGGACGGCCACCCGGCGGGATGGCGTCGGGGCGGACAAGCTCAGCAAGCTCAGTCGTCGGTTGCAGGAGCTGATCCTCCTCGCGGAGCGGCAGCGAGGTGCGGCCCGTCAGCAGGTCCGCATGGCCGAGGACAGCGCGGCGGCCCGGGCCGAGGGCCAGGCCTCCCCCGGCGGCGCCGAGGGCGGCAGCGAAAAGAAGATCGACATCGAGGCACTCGGCCGAGAGGTCCTCGAGGTGGTGACCATGGAACTCGAGCTGCGCAAGCAGCGAAGCCAGGAGGGCTCCGATGAGTACGGGTGGTGGTAGCGTCGAGAAGGCGTGGTTCTACAACGAGGACACGGGGGCCTGGTTCGACGTCCAGTACAACCCCAAGGAGTTCAAGTTCGACAAGCCGGTGCAGTGGCAGACCCACGACCAGCAGGGCGGCAACAGCACCCTGGAGTTCCAGAAGGCCCAGCCGGCGACCATGCAGGTCGAGCTGTTCTTCGACACCACCCACGACGGCTCGGACGTCCGGACCTCGTGGGTCAACAAGCTGCTGGAGCTGACGAACCCCGAATACACCCCCGGCAGCGGCGAGGCCGCCGAGCTGGGCAAGAAGCGGCCTCCGCGGGTGAGCTTCGTCTGGGGCACCTTCTACCTGTACGGGGTCATCGAGGCGGTCAACGTGACCTACATGATGTTCAGCCCCGAGGGAACCCCGCTGCGGGCGCGGGTCTCGGTCAAGATGAAGGAGTGGACGCCGGACAGCATCTACGCCGGTGGTGGAGGCGGGACGGCCTACGACAGCGCGCCGGTGACCCTGGTGCAGCTCCAGGCGGGTCAGACCGTGACCGCGGTGGCCCTGGCCAACAACACCACCACCCAGGCAGTCTGCGATGCCAACGGCATCGACGACCCCCTCAACGGCGTGCAGCCGGGTGACGTGCTCGCGATCACGCCCGGCGGCTGAGGAGCTTCCATGTCGTCCGAAACGTCCGCGCCCGCCCGTACCGCGACCTCCTACGAGGTGACGGTCGGGAGCATGACCTTCAAGCAGTCGACCGATGACGGCCTGTCGATGCTGGCGGTCGAAGATCACGTCGACATGGTCCAGATGCTGACCCTGCGCCTCAGTGGCAGCGAGGGGAAGCCGACCTGGAACGTGAAGATCGGGGATCCGGTGACCTGCAAGCTGGGCAGTGGCGAGGAGCCGATCTTCCAGGGCGAGGTCACCTCCGTCGAGCCGAGCTACCAGGTGGATGGGGCCACCACCCTCAACATCCGGGCGATGGACAACACCCATCGCCTGGGGCGGGGGCGGAAGACCCGGTTCTGGGAGAACATGAAGGACAGCGACGTCGTGGCCGAGGTCGGAGCCGAGTGCGGCCTGTCGGTCGACGCCGATGCCACCAGCGAGGTCCTGCCCTACATCCTGCAGCGCAACGAGAGCAACGTGGCGTTCTGCAAGCGGCTCGCGGCGCGCAACAACTTCATCCTGCGGGTCGACCCGGCCAAGGGGAAGCTGCTGTTCAAGAAGGCCAGCTTCCAGGGACAGAGCACCAAGATCACGATGGGCAAGGACGCGCGCAACCTGCGCATGTCCTACAACAGCGTCGACCAGGTGCAGAAGGTGGTCGTGCGCGGCTGGGACCCGTCCAAGAAGCAGGAGATCGTCGGCGAGGCGACAACGGCGGACATCGAGGCCATCGGGGGGGGCGAGAAGGGCGCCGACGTGGCGGGCTGCTTCGGTGATGCGGTGGCCTACGTGACGGACGTGCCGGTCAGCTCGCAGAGCATGGCGACCGAGATCGCCCGGGCCGAGATCAACCGGCTGGCCCGAAGCTTCTGTCGCGGCAGCGCCACGGTGCAGGGCAACGACAAGATCCGCGCCGGGGCCGTGGTGGAATTCGAGGGCTTCGCGCCGGGGCAGAACGGCAAGGTGTTCGTGATGTCGTCTCGGCACGTGATCAGCGGACGCACCGGCTACACCACGGAATTCACCTTCTGCAGCAACACGATGGGGACCTGAGGACCGGCATCTCCCGGCCACCGGTGTGTCCCGCCGGCGCATCTTGACGTAGAATCCGCGCGGCGCGGCAGGGTGCCCCTGCCGACCCAGATCTGAGAGTGTCGATGGCGGTCCGCAAGGAGTTTCTCGGTCGCGGCTGGGCGTTCCCCTTCCACTTCGATCCGGCCACGGGAATGGTGGCGCTGTCGGAGTACGAGGAGAACATCCGCCAGAACATCACCGTGATCCTCGGCACGCGCCCGGGGGAGCGGCAGATGCTGCCCGACTTCGGCTGCCGGGTCCACGACCTGCTGTTCGCGCCGAACACCCGGGCGACGGCCCACATGGTCGCCCGGCACGTGCGCGAGGCGCTCGCCCGGTGGGAGCGCCGCATCGAAGTCCTCGACGTGCACTCGCAGGTCGACCCCTCGGGGGCCATCCGGGTGGAGGTGGTCTACAAGATCATCTCGACCGGGGCGGTGGAGAGTGCCGTCCACGTCGTCTCGAACACCACGTCTCGCTGAGAGGGGCCGATGCCCATCAAGCCGCCCAACCTCGACGATCGACGCTACGACGACATCGTCGCCGAAGCGCGGGCACTGATTCCCCAGTACTGCCCGGAGTGGACCAACCTGTCGCCGGCCGATCCGGGGATGACCCTGGTCCAGCTCTTCGCGTGGATGACGGAGCTGACGATCTACCGGCTCAACAAGGTGCCGGACAAGACCTACGTCCACTTCCTCAATTTCATCGGCGAGGAGCGCCGGCCGGCCATGCCGGCGACGGTGCCGCTGACGTTTTCGCTGACCGGCGAGCGCCCGGTCGAGCTCAAGCCGTTCACCCGGTGCGCCACCCGGCAGCGCGAGGACCGGCCAGCGCTCGACTTCCTCACGGTGGACGGGCTGACGGTCCACGACAGCGAGGTCGTCCGGGTCATGGCGGTCAAGGGGGGCAAGGAGCCGGCGGTGCGCGAGCTGCCCTTCGGCCACCAGGGCGGGCACCGGGCGGCGCTGTCCTTCGGCAATGGCCGCGGCGTCCAGTTCTTCGAGATCGACCCCCGCGAGTACGGTCCCAACGCCTACACCCCGCACCAGTACCTCTACGTCGCCCACGACGACTTCCGGCTGATGGACATCGCCGAGGACTCCGGGCGTCCCACCGGCCGGTTGCGGATCCGGCGGACGAGCGGCGACGACCTGTCGGTGGTGCCGTTCTTCCGCTGGGAGTACCCCACGGCCTTCGGCTGGCGTCCCATTGAGCTGGTCGAGGAGGACGAGCAGCTCCTCGGGCTGCCGGAGTACAGCCTGGTCACCTCGCTGCCCGGCATCGTGCCCATCGAGAGCCTCGGGTCCGACGACCAGGGATTCGCCCTGCCGGAGCCGGTCGCCGGCAACAGGTGGTGGATTCGCGGGCGGCTCGACTACGAGCGCTGGCTCGCCGCGCGGATGCAGGACGACCTCGAGGTGGCCTGGAAGGACGACCGGGGAGGGGAGGACCGGGCGATCCACAACTGGGACGTGCGGGCGGTGGGACGGACCCTGGAGTTCTTCCTGCAGGACCTGCCCCCGCTGCTGGGAGGCTGGACCATCCGCCTGTCGCTGGTCGACCGGGGGGTGCCCGCCGGGCGGACCAGCTACCTGCCGCGCTATCGCTGGTACTACCGGCGGGGCGAGACCTGGGAGGAGATCCCGGCCGAGCGGGTGCGCACCGAAGGCACGATGGTCATCATCACCGGCCCGCTCCCCGACATGGCTGGGGACGGGTTCAACCTCCGGGCCGAGCGGGTGGAGATCGCCTTCATCCGCGGCCTGGCGCCGGACCTCGAGCTGGAGCTGAACTGGGTGCGGCCGGTGGAGGTGGACCTGTTCGCCGGTGACGACCCTCGTCGGGTCGAACGATGCCTCAACGACGAGGCGCCCTGGTCCCCATTCCAGATCGCGCCGGTGATCCCCCCGACCATCGGGCGCCGCTTCTACATCGGCTCGGACCTGTTCGAGAACCGACGCCAGGCCCCCGTCCTGGTGGAGATCGAGGTCGGCTTCGAGATGAACGGCGAGCTGGTGGAGGAGCCGGAAGACAAGTACGCCATGCAGCTCACCTACCGGGCCGAGGACAACTGGCGGGTGGTCTGGTCCGAGGACAAGCTCTTCGCCAGCTTCCGCTTCGCGGACCTCGATCCGGATGGCGCCAAGCGCAAGGCCCGCCGGAAGATCCGGTTGATCCTCGACCCCAAGACCCAGCTCAAGGGGCTGGCCCGCCATACCATCGGCGACACCGAGACCACCTGGATCCGCCTGGAGCTGACCAAGAGCAACCTGACCGGCGTCGACAAGGACAAGAACGAGCACCCGATCGTCCCGCGCATCTACGGGATCAAGCTCGGGGCCGACAAGACGCTGGGCGATGACACCTACGAGCAGCCCATGCCCGGGCCGCGCATGGCCCAGCTCGACTACCGCGAGGAGAACCGGCGCCTGACCCGGGTCATGACCCGGGCGGCCGGGCGGCTGAACGAGTTCTTCCCCTTCTTCCCCTTCGTGGAGATCGCCGAGGAGAACCAGGCGCTGTACCTGCAGCTCGACAAGCCGCTGCCGGTGGGCAGCCGTCACGCCATCCAGTTCCGGCTGCGGGGTGAGGCCTTCCTGCCGGAAGGGGTGCGCATGGAGTGGGAGGTCCTGGAGAAGCGGGACCACGGCCGGACCGGCTGGACCCGGCTGCAGACCATCCAGCGGGAGGAGGACGGCGTCGAGGAGCGCCCGGTCTACGACCTCACCCGGTCCGGGATGCTGGAGTTCTCGCTGGCCGACGAGGTCGAGCTTTCCGACCACGGCTTCTGGCTGCGGGGTCGCTACGTGCTGCCGGAGGGGGTCGGCATCCAGGCACTGCCGCCGCTGCCGCCGGTCACCCACCTGCTGATGAACACCGTCGATGCGGTCAACCTCCACACCCAGCGCACCGAGCGCTACAGCGGGCACGGGGTTCCCTCGCAGGTGATCCAGCTCCTCAAGCGGCCCATCTTCCTGCACCAGGGAGACCGTGACCGCCAGATCTTCCCCCGGCCCGAGGCCTTCCCCGATATCCGGGTCTTCGTGGAGGCCGAGGACGGGACGACCGAGGAGTGGTTCCCGGCGCGCGATGGCAGCCTGCTGACCGCCGGCAAGGACGACCGCCTGTTCGTCGTGGACCCGGTGGACGGCACGCTGACCTTCGGCAACGGCATCCGCGGGCGGATGCTGCCGGTCGGTTCCAACAACGTCCTCGTCGATACCTACCGGGTGGTGCCGGGCAACCGCGGCAACCTCGGTCCCGGCGAGATCACCGTGTGCGAATCGGCCAGCGACGCGGTGGAGGTGACGAACCTGCTGCCCAGCGTCGGGGGGCGCGATGCCGAGAGCCTGGACGAGATCGTCCGGCGGGCCCCCAGCGTGCTCACCAGCCGGGACCGGGCGGTCACCCAGCGGGACTTCGAGATCATCGCCCGCGAGGCGTCGGGCGAGGTCGCCCGGGCGGCCTGTTCGGGGCGGATGGACGAGGACGGCAAGGTCGAGGTGGTGATCCTGCCGGCCCGTCGCGACGACGAGCAGGTCCCCGACCCGTTCCTGTCCGCCGGGCTCCGGGACCACGTCAGCCGCTACCTGAAGCGTCGGTGCCTGATCAACGTCGACCCGGTGGTCCGGCTGGCCGAGTTCATGCCCATCGACGTGAGCGTCACGGTGCGGCTGCGCCCCAACGCCAACATCGTCCAGGTACGCACCCAGGCCGAGGCGTGGGTCCATCGCTTCCTGGACCCCTACACCGGCGGCCTGGATGGCGAGGGGTGGCCCTTCGGCGGCACCCTCTACGCCCAGGACTTCGCGCGCATGGTCACCGACATCGCCGAGGTGCGGCACGTCGTCGATGTCCAGCTCTTCGACATGACCGGCGTCGACCTGCGACGGGCCGTGCCCGGTTGGGAGGAGGGTGAGGGTGACTCCGAGCTGATCCTCAGCCAGCACGACCTGTTCGTGGTCCGCCGGGTCCGCATCGCCACCGAGGACGGCATCCGATGAGTGGAACCTCCATGGTGCCGCGGCCACCCGGACAGCCGCCCGTACACCCGGGGCGGGCCGCCCGGGTGCCGGCCCGCAGGGAGTCGAACGACGACCTGCGGTACATCGAGGAGGTCGTGCGGATCGGCTTCCCGGTGCGGGACGCCCGCAGCTACCTGGCGCGGCACATGGGCAACCCGGTGCGCTACAAGCTGGTCGAGGCCCGGCGCGGCGAGCGGGCCGGCCACGTCCGCCAGGCCGAGGTGATCAGCGGCAGCGGCGGCCCGACCGTGGTGGTGCGGACGCTGCGCACCCTGCCCGACGGCACCCCGGCAACCTACTTCGCCCCCGAAGACCTTGTCGAGGTCCACGCCGTCGTCGAGGTCGAGGGGGATGGCCCACCCCCGCCGCTCAGCGCCTCGGACGTCATCGTCCTCCACGTGCCGGTCCGCAGCTACCTGCGGTTCCTCCCGGGCATCTACCAGGGCGGCGTGCCGACCCAGCGGCGGGATGTGCCCCAGGCCGACGAGCGCAGCCTGCGCCGGTGGGGGGCCCGCCCCGAGGCCCGGACCACGAGCGTGCAGCGGCACGACACCGACCAGTTCCGCCGCTTCCTGTTCATCTTCCAGCACCTCATGACGACGGTGACCGAGCGGATCGACGCGATCCCCTCCCTCACCGACCCGACCCGGGCCGATGCCCGGTTCCTGCCGTGGATCGCGAGCTGGGTGAACTTCGAGCTCGACGAGGGGCTGCCCCTGCACCAGCAGCGGGAACTCGTCCGCCGGTCGATCCGCCTGCACCGGACCCGCGGTACGGCCGAGGGCATCGCCGAGGTGATCCGGGTGCTCACCTCGGCGCCGGTCACCATCGTCGAGCGCCAGAAG
>RFKJ01000458.1 GCA_003694325.1 Deltaproteobacteria bacterium | reverse complement strand
TCACCGAGGTGCTCGACCACCCGGAGCTGGTCGTCCGCCGCGACCGCCACCACCGCCGCCGGCGTCGGCCCCGGCGGCAGCCGGGTGCCGCTGCCCGGCGGGCGGGCCGTCGCCGATGCCATGAGCTGCACCCCCTGCTCCCGGGCCAGCTCGACGGCGTCGGCCAGCAACACCTTGCTCCCCCCTCGCGCCAGGGCGGCCGCCGCATCCAGCGGCAGCGCGTCGAGGCGGTGCGCGGTCGGGACCACCCGGGGATCGGCCGAGTAGATGCCGTCCACGTCGGAGCACAGCTCGCACCACTTCGCCCCCAGCGCCGCCGTCAGCACCACCGCCGTCGTGTCCGAACCTCCACGGCCCAGGGTGGTGACCTCGCGGGTCCGGGACATCCCCTGGAACCCGGCCACGATGACCACCCGCCCAGCGTCGAGGGCATCCAGGATCCGCTGGGGCCGAACCTCGATCACCCGGGCTGCCGCATGGTTCTCGTCGGTGATGATCCCGGTCTGGCTGCCGGTGAAGCTCGCCGCCGGCACGCCGAGGTCCTCGATGGCCATGGCCAGCAGGGTCATGCTGACCCGCTCTCCGACGCTGATCAGCAGGTCCAGCTCCCGGCGGCCCGGTCGCCGGGCGACCTCCCGGGCCAGGGCGAGCAGCTCGTTGGTCGTGTTGCCCATGGCCGAGACGACCACGACCACCCGGTACCCCTGGCTGACGGTGGCCACGACCCGGCGGGCCACCGCCCGGATGTGGGCCACGTCCCGGACCGACGAGCCTCCGTACTTCTGGACGACGACGGGATGCTCGGCGCGGGCCACGGTCATGCGGTGCAGCTAATCGCCGCGGCCCCCCGCTCCTACCCCCAATCGACCGCGCTTCCCTGTACCCTTCGAGCAGGGGAGGGCCCCGCGCTCCCCCGCAACCCCTCCCCTCGGCCCGGAACCTCCCCGCCATGCCGGACATCGACATCCGCACCGACTGGCGCGGCCTCGCCGCGCCACCGGCCGAGCACGTCGCGATCGCCCTGGGCCGCGCGAACTCCCGGGTCATCGTCGAGGTGGACGCCCCGTTCCACGGAGACCCTCCGCCCCCCGCTCCCCCTGGCCCGACCTGGGAGCTGTGGGAGCACGAGGTGGTCGAGCTGTTCATCGCCGGACCCGGCGATCACTACCTCGAGCTGGAGCTGTCTCCCCACGGGCACCACCTGTTCCTGCGCCTGCGCGGCGTGCGGACGATCGTCGAGCGAGACCTGCCCCTGCGCTTCGCGGCCACCATCCACGGCCGGCGATGGTCGGGCCGGGCCGAGCTGGACGCCGGCCTCCTCCCGGCCGGCCCGCACCGGATCAACGCCACCGCCATCCACGGCCGGCACCCCCGCCGATACCTGTCCTGGCTGCCCCTTCCGGGCTCCACCCCGGATTTCCACCAGCTCGACGCCTTCCGACCGGCCCGCCTGGACACCGCGCCCATCGCCCCCGGCAGCCCGGATCGGTCGGCGGCTCCTTGACCGCCGGGCTACCCTGCCTGCAGGCGGACGGTTCGAACCGGCTCCTGGAGGCCCCATGCCTGCGTCGTCCATCCTCTCCGCCGCCCTGCTGACCATCGGCTGCACGTCGACGGGCGACACCGGGGGTGCCGACGACACGGCGACCACGTCCCCCCCGACCGAGTGCACCCCCTGCGACGGAGACCGGCAGGTCCGCACCGCCGCCGACCTCGAGTCGGTGCGGTGGTGCAGCGAGATCGATGGCTCCCTCGACATCACCCTGGGCGACGACTCCCTGACCGATCTCGACCCGCTGTCCTGCCTCACCGCCGTCAGCGGGGACCTCCACATCCGGCGCAACGACGCGCTGGCCTCCGTCCGCGGCCTGGGGGCGCTCCGCTCGGTCGGCGGCTCCCTGTGGCTGGCCGACGACGACGTGCTCCAAGGCCCCCTCGGGATGGACTCGCTCGAGACCGTGGGGGGCAGCGTGATGATCGGCCGCAACCCGTTGCTCGAGAGCGTCGACGGACTCAGCGGTCTCGTGCGCATCGGCCGCAACCTGAAGGTGACGGAAAATCCCGTCCTCCAGAGCCTCGACGGGCTGGAGTCGCTGTCCGAGATCGGCCAGGACCTCGTCGTCGAGGACAACCCCGCCCTGGTGGGGATCGACGCGCTCGCCGACGTCACCGCGCTGGACCTGGTGATCATCGAGGGCAACGAACGGCTCGCCGACCTCGGCGGGCTGGCATCGCTGGTCGAGGTCGGCAGGCTCTACGTGCGAACCAACGGCAGCCTCGCCACCCTCGACGGCCTGGGCGCGCTGCGCACCGTGCGCCGGGACATGGAGATCGCCGACAACGATGGCCTGCTGACCCTCGACGGCCTCCAGGGCCCGCTGACGGTCGGCAACGACCTGTTCGTCATGGACCACGCCCTCCTCGCCGATGTCGAGGCGCTTCGCTCCGTCGAGTCCGTCGGCCGGCTGCTCTGGGTCGTCGGCAACGACTCCCTCTGCCAGGACGACGCCGTCGCCGCGGTCGCCGACATCGCCATGGACAAGGTCGCCAACGTCAGCGACAACTTCGGGCCCTGCGACGACTCCGGCGATACCCGCCGCTGACGCCCCCTGCCTCCGGGAGGGCGCCCGCCCGGTGGGGGCGGGCGTCAGCGCAGCTCCAGCTCCCGCACGATGATGTCGTTGAACCCCCGATCTCCCGCGTGGAATGCGGTCACGTCCTGGATCATCATCACCGACACGGCGGCCGGGTCGGGCCGGCCGGCGGAGGGCTCCCCCGACGCCGGCAGCAGGTCCTGGACCCGCACGTCGATCACGGTGGGGGGGTCCGGCGGCACCTTCGTCACCGGCGAGATCCAGCGCCGCCCCTGGCGGTCCTCGACGATGATCCGCAGGTGGGCGGGAAAGCTCGACGCCCGGGCGGTGAGCCGGATGCGATTCAGGGGACGGTCGGCGTCGATGCTGGCCAGCAGGTAGTCATCGCGGCCGTCGCGCACCCGCGTATGCCAGACCAGCCCGCTCTCTCCCCCGTCCAGGGTCGCCGCCCGATCGGCGCTCCACCCCAGCACCCACGGCCCCGCCCCCGACGAGAAGTTGGAGCGCAGCGGGATCTCCCGCACACGCCGTTCCCAGGCGTCGAGCTGCACCAGCCAGGACCGCGCCGACACGCTCACCCGCGGGTCGTTCGCCGCCTGCATCAGCACCACCCGCGCCCCATCCACGTCGCCCTCGTCGAAGCGGACCCGCGCCAGGTCCAACTGCAGCGCGCCCTCGGCGGGATCGTCGGCCGCCAGGTGGTCGAGGAGCGTCTCGTAGATGACCTGGGCGGCGGCGGCGTCTCGGTCCACCGACTCGGCCAGGCGCGCGTCGTACATGGCCGACCACACCTCGGGACCGGCCTGCGCAGCACCGGCCAGGGCGGCCCCCCACCACAGCAGCAGCGGGTTCACGCCCCTTCCTTGGCGATGAACTGGTAGCCCACGCCGTGCAGCGTCTGGATGAACCGGGGACTGGCGGCGTCGTCGCGCAGCTTCTTGCGAACGGTGAGGACGTGGGTGTCCACCGTCCGGGTGGCGATGCCCGGCTTGTACTCCCACACCTTCCGCAGCAGCTCGTCCCGGGGAATGATCTTGCCCGGGTGCTCGATGAAGTACCGCAGCAGGTCGCGCTCGCGGTTGCTGAGCCGCTCGCTCTCCCCGCCGGGGTGGCGGATCTCGTAGCCGTCCAGGTCCACCTCCACGTCGCCGAAGCGGTAGACGCTGCGCGCGCCCCCCGCCCGCTTGAGGTTGGCCTCCACCCGCGCCTTCAGCTCCAACAGGCTGAAGGGCTTGGTCACGTAGTCGTCGGCCCCCAGCTCGAAGCCCAGCAGCTTGTCCTGCTCGCTGGCCCGTGCCGTCAGGAAGATCACCGGTCGATCGAAGCCGTTCTCGCGCAGCGACCGGCAGATCTCGAACCCGTCCATCCCCTCGACCCCTGCCGGCCCCTCCTGCAGCATCACGTCGAGGACCGCGATGTCGAGGGGGTTCTGGTCGGCGATGTCGATGGCTTCCGCACCGGTCTGCGCGGCGTGCACGCTGTAGCCCTGGCGCTCGAAGAACTTCACGAGGGTCTGCAGGACCTCGGGCTCATCTTCGACGAAGAGGATGCGGGGCATGGGTCAGGCTCCAGGTGAACCGGCCTCAGCCGGGGGTCGAGGAAGGGGGCGCGCCCCCTCGTAGCTTCCTGTCGGGGGGTTCGAGAGGGAAGCGGAGGGTGAATGTGCTTCCGTGGCCGGGCTTGGACCGGACCTCGATGTCTCCGCCGTGCGCATCCATGATGTACCGGGTGATGGTCAGGCCGATACCGGTTCCCTTCCGCCGCCGGGCCAGGGAGTCGCGGGACCGGTAGAAGGGCTCGAAGATCTGGCGCAGGTCGTGGGGGGCGATGCCGATGCCGTGGTCGGTGACCGCCACCTCGATGAGATCCTGCTCCACGCCGCGCAGCGTGCCGCGCCGCTGCCGGGCGACCACCTCGACGCGCTCGCCTTCGGGAGAGTACTTGACCGCGTTGCTCACGAGGTTGATGACGCACTGGCCGACGGCGTCGGGGTCGTGAAAGACCGCCGGCAGGTCGTCGGGCAGCTCCACCTGCAGGGTGATGTCCTTGAACTCGAGGCTGCCTTCCATGCTGACCAGCGCCCGCCGGACCGAGGCGCCCAGGTCACCGGGCCGGAGGGTGTAGCGCTTGGCGCCCCGCTCGATGGCCGCGAAGTCCAGCACGTTGTCGACGAGCCGCGACAGGCGCTCGCTCTCCCGCACGATGGCGTGGTAGGCCGCCTGCTCCTCCTCGCGATCGTCGCACAGCCCCAGCAGCAGGCTCTCCCCCTTCAGGCGGATCTGGGTGATGGGGGAGCGCAGCTCGTGGGAGACGCTGGCGGCGAAGTCGGCCTTCATGCGGGCGACATCCAGCTCCCGGCCGATGAAGCGGAGCGACACCATGAAGCCCAGGGCGATCATCGACACGCTCACCGCGACCACGCCGAACCGCAGGGCACGCCGCCAGCGCTGGTCGGCGGCCAGGGCCTCGGGGTCCCGGAGGGCGACCGCCACCGACCACCCGGACAGGTAGGGGGCCAGGGAACGGCGCTCCACGACCTCCCCCGGGTCCCCGTCACCCGGGCCGATGAGATGGGCGACGACCGGGCCGTCCGACGGTGCTGCGGCCTGCACCTCCCGGGCGAGCCGCCGCGTCACGGCGTCGAGGGGGAACCCGAAGGCGTACAGGTCGTCGTCCCACCGGGTGGTCGCCCACAGGGCGGTCGAGCCGGTGCGCCACCGCACCACGCCCGGCGCGAACGCCGCGCTGTCCGCCCAGCTCGCCGCGAGGTCGAGGTCGGGGAGGAGCCGCTCGGCCCAGTACAGGCTGGCGCTCCGCAGGGCGATGCGTCCCCGGGCCGCCGACACCCAGTCCCGCTCCAGGTAGGGCTCGGCCAGGGAGAGGGCGCGGCGGGCGATGGCGGCCTCGCCCCCCCGTCCGAGCATCCAGCGATCCGCCAGCAGGCGATCCACCAGGGCACCCAGGGCGGCGGCGCCCGCCTCCTGGTCGGTCTGCAGGCGCAGCTCGGCCAGCTCCAGGGCCGCCAGGTCCCCGTACCGGAACCCCC
>RFKJ01000457.1 GCA_003694325.1 Deltaproteobacteria bacterium | reverse complement strand
TGGACGAAATCATCGGCGAGGATGAGGGGGAGCTGGACCGGGACACCCGCTTCGCGCTGACCTGGTTCTCCAGCTTCGGCTTCGAGCCCGGCCCCTACGGCGACGCCGAGACCCTGGCCAAGGCCCACGCCGTGTCCGTGGCCGGGGTGCAGCGGGCCGGTGTGCTGCATTCCGCCGCCGGCAAGGTGCGCCTGCGGTCCCGCGCCGAGCTGCCGGGCGACTGGGACCCGACCACCGACGACCGCTGCACGGTGTGGGAGGCGGTCCAGCACCTCATCAAGCGCCTGGAAGAGGACGGCGAAGCCGCGGCCGCCGCGCTCCTGGGCCGCCTCGGCGCCCTCGCCGAGCCGGCCCGCGACCTGGCCTACCGGCTCTACACCATCTGCGAGCGCAAGGGCCATGCCGAGGAGGCCCGCGCCTACAACGGTCTGGTCATCGCCTGGCCGGAGCTGGAGAAGCTGGCCGGCAGCCGGCAGGACTCCGCGGGACCGGCTGCCCAGGCCGGGCTCTTCGAGTAAGGGAGCACCACCATGATGAAGAGGAACCTCCGCCAGGTCTGGGACCAGCTCCGGGCGCAGAACGCGAGCCGAACCGACGCGCTCCGCCGGGTCCGAATCTCCGGCCTTCGGGGCATCCAGCACCTGGAGATCCCGCTCATCTTCCCGGTGTCCGTGCTGGCGGGGCCCAACGCATGCGGCAAGTCCACGGTGCTGTTTTCGATGGCCTGCGCCTATCGTCCCCCCGGCGCGGGACCCAAGGACCTGGTCCCATCCACCTTGTTTCCCGATTTCAAGACGCGACAGGCCGGCCTGCCACGCGACTCCCACGGTGAGATCGAGATCGCCTTCGAGTACCTCATCGGCGGTCGGTCGGCACAGATGCGCTGGCGGCGCAAGAAGAGCTGGAACCGGAGTGGGATCCCGGGCGGGAAGTCGCCCGAACGGGCGGTCTACCTTAGGACTCTGGCCAACCTGAGCAACCCTTCGGAAGTGCGCAGCCTGCTGCAGATGGGGCGGCACGAGCTTCAAGACGAGGAGGTTGACGCCGTCGACATCACGCTGGCCCACCGGATCCTGCCGTGGGAGTACGCCAGGCTGGTGCGGCTGCACCGGGGTCGCAAGGAGCTGCTGTTCGTCGAGCGTGACGAGGGGGGGCGCTACTCCGAATTCCACATGTCCTCGGGCGAGCGGTCCGTGCTTCGCCTGTCGCTTGCCCTCGCTCGGCTGAACAATGCGCTGGTGCTGATCGACGAAGTCGAAGCCGGACTCCACCCCTTCACACAGCAGGTCCTCATGCTGGAGCTTCAGCGGCTGGCGCTGCGAAACCAGCTCCAGATCGTCGTTGCTACCCACAGCTCGATCATCCTGGAGTGCGTCCCTGTCGAGGCACGCATCTTCCTTGACCGCCAGGGAGACAACGTCGTCGTGGTGCCGCCCCATCACGACGTGATCCAACGGGCCTTCTACGGGCGAGCGCTCGACCGGCTCAGCGTCGTCTGCGAGGACGAATCTGCCGAGGCCGTCGTACGCGGCATCTTCGACCACCTGGCCCCCGCCCTCGGCCTGGTGCAGAGCGACATCGAGATCGGCCGAGACACCGGCAAGGAGGAATTCAAGCACCACGTCGCCGCTTTCGCCCGGTTCAGGCAGCTCTGGAGCACCGTGTTCGTGCTCGACGGTGACGGCAAGGCGCTCGTGCCCGAGCTGGAGGCGCAGGCCGCCAAGCGGGGTCAGGCCGCCACGGTGATCTGCTTGCCGGGCGATGGGGCGCCTGAGTTGTGGGCCTGGAGTGTGATCGAAGCCCACGCGAGTGAATACGCCCCCTTGCTGGGTTTCGCGGACGACCATGGGCTGGCACAAGAGATGAGTCGCATCTTCCAGACCTACGAGGGCGCGGCGGACACCGAGTCCAACAAGGCCAAGGGACGCATCTGGGCACTGGCGAACGCCACGAGCCGCGACGTCCCGACGCTCATGCGCCTGGTCGGGCGTAGAGAAGCGCAACGTGGGACCGGAGCCCTGGCCGCCACCGTGCAGGCACTGCGGGACGCGGTGTCGAATTGGCGCAACATGCGAGGAGACCTGTAGCCCATGTCCATGACCAACCGCGACCGCGTCCGCAAGGGCCTCGACGAGCTGAAGGCCGGCCTGACCCCCTTCGTCGAGCGCGAGCTGAAGTCCCGGCTCGGGGGCTACTGGCGCGAGGAACTGGCGGCTCGCTCCCGGGGGATCCGGCTCGACGAGGATGGAAACGTCCACTGGGACACCCAGGCGCTGCTCAAGGCGATGATCGACAACTGGCAGGGGGTGTTCCGTTACGTGCTCGGACACGTCGAGCGCTCCTACGTCAGCGAGCTGCTCGACGCCCGCAACAAGTGGGCCCATGAAAAGCCCTTCACCTCGGATGACACCTACCGGGTGCTGGACACCGCCCAGCGGCTGCTGGAGTCCATCTCCGCTGCCGATCAGGCCGAGGCCCTGGGGCGCATCAAGGCCGACCTCCAGCGGCAGGTGTTCGCCGAGCAGGCCCGCAACAAGACCCGCTACAAGCAGCTCACCATGGAAGGGGCGCCCCAGTCCGGGCTCAAGCCCTGGCGCGAGGTGATCACCCCCCACCACGACGTGGCCAGCGGCCGCTACATGCAGGCCGAGTTCGCCGCCGACCTGGCCCAGGTCCACCGTGGCGAGGGCAGCGACGAGTACCGCGACCCCCACGAGTTCTACCGCCGCACCTTCATCACCTCGGGCCTGCGCGACCTGCTGGCCGGTGCGCTCCAGCGCATCGCCGGAGGTCCCGGCGACCCGGTGGTCGAGCTGCAGACCAACTTCGGCGGCGGCAAGACCCACTCCATGCTGGCGCTCTACCACCTGTTCTCCGGCGTGGAGACCGGCAGCCTCGCGGGCATCGAGCCGGTGCTCAAGGACGCCGGCGTCGACGTGGCCCCCCGAGCGGCTCGCGCGGTGCTGGTGGGTACGGCGCTGTCGCCGGGGCAGGTCAACGTCAAGCCCGATGGCACCGAAGTCCGCACCTTGTGGGGCGAGATGGCCTGGCAGCTCGGCGGCGCCGAGGGCTACGCCATGATCGCCGAGTCGGACCGGGCCGGGACCAGCCCCGGCTCCGCCGATCTGGCCCGGCTGTTCGCGGCGTTCAGCCCGTGCCTCGTGCTCATCGACGAGTGGGTGGCCTACGCCCGCCAGCTCGTGGACAAGGATGGACTGCCCGCGGGGACCTTCGAGGCCCAGGGCAGCTTCGCCCAGGCGCTCACCGAGGCCGCCAAGGCCGCGCCGCGCACGCTGGTCGTGGCCTCCATCCCGGCGTCGAAGATCGAGATCGGCGGCTCCAACGGCCAGCACGCCCTGGACGTGCTCAAGAACGTCTTCACCCGCGTGGGCAAGCCCTGGCGCCCGGCCACCGGGGATGAGGGCTTCGAGATCGTGCGCCGGCGCCTGTTCGAGCCCATCTCCGGCCGCGAGAGCTTCGCTGCGCGGGACGCGGTGATCAACGCCTTCGCCAAGATGTACCGCGACCACCGCGGCGACTTCCCCAGCGAGACCACCGAGGGCACCTACCGCGACGACCTGCGGGCCAGCTATCCCTTCCACCCCGAGCTGTTCCGCCGCCTGTACGACGACTGGAGCACGCTGGACAAGTTCCAGCGCACCCGCGGCGTGCTGCGCCTGCTGGCCAAGGTGGTCCACCGGCTGTGGGAGGACCAGGACGGCGGGCTGCTGATCATGCCGGCGTCGGTCCCGATGGACGACCACGCCGTCAAGAGCGAGCTGACTCGCTACCTGCCCGACGTGTGGGAGCCCATCATCAGCCAGGACGTGGACGGCCCCAACTCCATGCCGCTGGCGCTGGACCAGGAGGTCCGCCACCTGGGGCGCTACTCCGCCTGCCGGCGGGTTGCCCGGGCGCTCTACATCGGCACCGCCCCGGGCGCCGAGAGCGCCACCCCGGGCGTCGGCGCCGAGCGCATCCGCCTGGCCTGCGCCCAGCCGGGCGAGACCGTGGCCACCTTCGGAGACGCGCTGCGACGCATCGGCGAGAAGGGGCAGTACATCCACCAGGACGGCAACCGCTTCTGGCTGTCCACCCGCCCCAATCTCAACCGCACCGCCGAGGACTACGCCGCCCAGCTCGCCCGGGAGCCCGAGAACCTCTACGCCGAGCTGGTCAAGCGGCTGGCGTCCGAGGCGGACAGGAGGAACCGCGGCGAGTTCTCGGCGGTCCACGTCTGCCCCCAGAGCACCGCCGACGTGCCCGACGACCCCACCGCCCGCCTGGTCATCCTGCGGCCCGAACACACCTACAACCGGCGCAAGGCCGACACCTCGGCGGCGATTGCCGCGGCGCAGGAGATCCTGGACCAACGGAGCAACAGCCCCAGGCTGAACCGAAACACCCTGGTCTTCCTGGCGGCCGACGAAAAGGAGCTGGACAACCTGCTCCAGACCGTGGCCGGCTTCCTGGCCTGGTCGGCCATCCTCGAGGACAGGCGAACGCTGAACCTCGACCAGTTCCAGCTCGCCCAGGCCGAGAGCAAGCGGTCGGAGCTCGACCGTACCGTCGACCTCCGCATCGGCGCCACCTGGATCCACGCCCTGGTGCCGGTGCAGGATGACCCCGCCGGGCCGGTGACCTGGGAAGCGACCCGGATCACGGGGAACGGGTCACTGGCGCGGCGGACGTCCTCGAAGCTGGTCCTGGACGAGGCCATCCTGCCGAGGATGGGGGGTGTCCGGCTGCGCATGACGCTGGACGACTTCCTGTGGCGTGAGCGCGACCACGTCACCGTCGGCGAGTTGGCCGAGTGGTTCCCCCGGTACCTCTACCTGCCGCGGGTGAAGGACCGGAACACGCTGGTGGACGCGGTGAAGGAAGGGGCGACGGCGTTGCTGGTGGAGGACACCTTCGCCACCGCCGAGGACTACGACGAGGCCAAGGGGCGCTACCGGGGCCTTCGCCTGGGCGGTGGGGGTCCCGGCGTCATCGACAACCGCACCTGCCTGGTGAAGCCCGAGGTGGCGCGGGCGCAGATCGCGAAGGAGGAGCAGGAGCGGAAGCCGGTGGGTCCGGGTCCCGGCCCTGGTCCCGGTCCGGGCCCGGGTCCCGGCCCTGGTCCCGGCCCTGGTCCTGGCCCTGGTCCTGGCCCCGGCCCTGGTCCTGGTCCCGGTTCAGGAACGGTTCCGGCGTCGCCCGAAAGGCGGAAGCCGCGGGTGTTCGTGGGGTCCGTAAAGCTGGACGGGATGCGGGTGGGCAAGAGCGCCGGTCGCATCGCCGACGAGGTCCTGGCCCACCTCGCGGCGCTCCCCGGGGCGAAAGTGGACGTGACCCTGGAGATCCACGTGGAGGTGCCGGATGGTGTGGAGGACGACGTGATGCGGATCGTGAGCGAGAACGCGACGGCGCTGAAGTTCGATCACGCGGGGTTCGAGGACGCGTAGCGGCACCTGCCCGACGAGATCCATCTGCCAGTGCGCGGAAACCCCGAACGGCTTCGGGGCGGTTGCCGCGCAGCGGGACCACAACCGGGCCGGCACCT
>RFKJ01000456.1 GCA_003694325.1 Deltaproteobacteria bacterium | reverse complement strand
GGGCGGGGACAGGCCGGTTCGCGTGGTCGGGCTTCACGGGTCGAGCATATCCGACAGCTCTCGCTGGATGCGCCGGACCAGCGCGTCCCGGCCCGCCCCGGTCACCGCCGAGATCACCTCGACCCGGTCGGCGCCGACCCGGTCGGCGAACGCCCCGCGGATTGTCTCGATCGTCTCGGCACTGGCGAGGTCGGCCTTGGTGAGCACCACCAGCTCGCGGCGGTGTCCCAGCTCGGGATCGAAGGCCGCCAGCTCGGCCCGGATGGCGTCGTAGCGGGCCAGGCAGGCGGTGGGTGGGTCCTCGTCGACGACGACGCTCTTGCCGTCCAACCCGGTCGGCTCCAGGCTCACCAGGTGCAGCAGCAGCCGGGTGCGCTGGATGTGTCGCAGGAACTGGTGCCCCAGCCCGGCTCCCTCGGCCGCTCCCCGGATCAGCCCCGGGATGTCGGCGACCACGAAGCTGCCGTCCAACCCGAGATCGACCACCCCCAGGCTGGGCACCAGGGTGGTGAACGGGTAGTCGGCGACCCGCGGTCGGGCCGCCGAGATGGTGCGGATGAGGGTGCTCTTGCCGGCGTTGGGGAAGCCGACCAGGCCGACGTCGGCCATGAGCAGCAGCTCCAGGCGGAGCACGCGCTCGACGCTGGGGCCGCCGGGGGTCTTGCGGGTCGGCGCCCGGTTCGTGCTCGACTTGAAGTGGACGTTGCCCCGGCCCCCGTGGCCGCCGGGAGCGACGACCACCCGCTGGCCGTCTTCGGTGAGGTCGGCGATCACCTCGCCGGTGTCGTCGTCGAAGACCCGGGTACCGACGGGGACTTCGATGACACAGTCGTCGCCGTTGCGGCCCGTTCGTTGGGCTCCCCGGCCGGGCTGGCCCGCCTGGGCCTTCCACACGGGCCGGGACCGAAGCTCCAGCAGGGTGTTCCGACGGTGGGTGGCCACCAGCACGACGTCGCCGCCCCGGCCGCCGTCCCCGCCGTCCGGACCGCCGAAGGGGACGAATTTCTCCCGGCGAAAGGAGGCGCAGCCGTCGCCTCCCCTGCCGCTGGCCACGCGGATCCGGGTCTCGTCGATGAAGCGCATCTCGGTGGCCTTCCTGGGTACGCCAGCGCCCCCGCGTCGGTGCGCGGTGGAGGGCGTCGGCGGTGGCGGCCGCCGGAGTGGCTACTTCGCGGCGGCGTCGGTTTCGATCGGGTAGACCGACACCTGGCGACGGTTGCGCCGGGTCTCGAAGCGGACGACGCCGTCCCGGAGCGCGAACAGGGTCCAGTCGCGGCCGGTCCCGACGCCGTCCCCGGCGTGGAACTTCGTGCCGAGCTGTCGGACGAGGATGTTGCCGGCGAGGACGAACTGCCCGTCGTGCCGCTTCACGCCCCGGTACTGGGGGTTGCTGTCGCGGCCGTTGCGGGTGCTGCCCTGTCCCTTCTTGTGCGCCATGGTCTGCTCCGTCCGGCCTCAGGCCGAAATCGTCTGGATGCGGAGGGTGGTGTAGCTGGGGCGGAACCCGCGATTGCGACGGTAGCGCTTCCGGCGCTTGTACTTGAAGACCTCGCGCTTGTCGCCCAACTCGTGGGAGACGACCTCGGCGGTGACGGTTGCGCCCTCCACCACCGGTGCGCCGACCTTGGGGTCGTCGCCGCCCACCATGAGGACCCGGTCCAACTCGATGGTGCTGCCGACCTCGGCGTCGACGTGGTCCACCTGGATGGAGTCGCCTTCGGCCACCCGGTACTGCCTGCCCTTGGTCTCGATCACCGCGTACATGGGTTCGTCCTCTTGAAGCCTTTCGTCGGGAGGCAGGGGGTTGCGCAGCGATCTGCCGGGTCACGCCCGGGCGCGCGGAGCACGGGCACGAGCCCACCCTGCCGAAACGGCCCCACCCTCTACGCTGGCTCGCCGGGACTGTCAAGGCGGAGCCGGCCGCCGCGCCGGCGCGACCCCGGCGCCGGTCCACCCCGCCCCCCCCTTCGGCCCCTGGCGGGCTCCTCCCACACCGCGAGCGGTCGGCCGGCGGGCCGGGGGATCGGCCCCGGGACGAGCCGGACCCGTCAGACCCGCCGGCCGAGCTGCACCCGGAGCTGGTCGAGACGCCGCTGCACCTCGGCGGTGTCCAGGTCCCGGAATCGCTCGGGCAGCATCCGGCGGGAGCTGGACTCGAAGACCGCCAGCATCTCCATGTACTGCAGCATCCGGGTGTCGCGGCTGGGGATGACGTCCCGGGCGGCCTGGTCGAGGTCGGACTGCTCGATGACGTCTCGATCGTCGTCGCTGGCGAGGGTGGTCGCGGCCAGGAGCACGGCCTCCAGCTCGGCGGCGGAGTAGCCGGCGGTCGCCGCCGCCACCGGGCGCAGGTCGGCGTCGTCCGCCAGCTCGAGGTCGTTCTTGCGGACGATGGCCTGGAGGATCGCCAGGCGCTCCTCCACCTGCTCGGGGAAGAAGAAGGGGATCTTGAAGTCGAAGCGTCCGGGCCGCTTGAGGTCGGTGTCCAGCTTGTCGGGCCGGTTGGTCATCATGAGGATCACCACCCGTCCCCGGTGGCTGGTGTCGCTCATGAACTCCTTGAGCCGGGCGATGACGCGGCTGCTGGTGCCGCCGTCGGAGTCCCCCTGGTTGCCCATGGACCGATCCGCCTCGTCGAGGATCAGCAGCACGTAGCCGAGCCCGTCGACGACCTGGAGGATCTTCTCGAGGTTGCCCTCGGTGCTGCCGACCCACTTCTCGCGGAAGTTCTTGAACTTGAGGCAGGTCAGCCCGCTCTCCGCGGCAAACGCCTCGGCGACGAAGGTCTTGCCGGTGCCCATGGGTCCCACGAACAACATGCCCATGGGGACCCGGTTGCGGTGGCCGGCCTTGATCGCCCGGGCCACCCGCAGGAGGTCGCGCTTGAGGCGCTCGAGGCCGCCGACGTGGCTGAAGTCGTGCTCGGGGTCGACGAATTCGACCAGCCCCTGGCACTCCTGCTCGATGATCGCCTTCTTGCGGCGGGACACCGTGCGGAAGCTGATGGGTTCCCCCGACTGGCGGGCGCGGCGGAACAGGCCCCGGATCTGGACGAGGGAGAGCCCCCCTGTCACCTTGGCCAGCCCTTCCTCGTCCATCTCCAGCTCGACGCCCCGCCCGTCCAGGCGGCGGATGAACGCCAGCCGGGCCTCGGTGTCCGGGCGGGGAATGGCCACCTGGGCGAGGTGGGTGTTGCTGCGCAGCCGCCGGTGGACGTCGCTGGGGTTCTCGGCGATGAGCAGGATGAGGTTGTCGCTGCTGAGCAGCGCCGGATCGCTGGCCCACCGCTCCAGGGTCACGAGGTTGGACTTGTCGCTCTCCCCCATGAAGGTGAGGTCGCCCATGGGGGCGATCATCTCGATGTAGTCGAGGACCACCGCCGCCCGCTGGGTGGGGTCGGTGACGAGGTCCTCGATGATCGGCAGGACATCGCGCGGCGCCCGCGGCAGGACCGCCAGGCCCTCCTCCCCCCGGAGCGCCCGCCGGGCGTTGATGGCGGTCCGGAACCGGGCCCGACCGGCCTTGTCCGGCAGCTCGATGCCCTCGGAGAGGTTGTAGTAGACGACGATGTCCTTGGAGCGGCCGAGGAAGCGCTCCAGGAACTGGCGAAGCGGCACGTAGTGGACGGTGCCGTCGCCATTGTCCCAGGGGTAGAGGTCGCGCACGTTGCCGTGCACGAGGAACATGCTCGCCTCCCCGGCGAGGTAGCGGAGCTTCAGCTCGTCGGCCCAGGGGGGCAGCACGGGATCTCGGGACATCCAGGCCTCCTGCGACGCCGGCAGGTAGCGCGCCGGCGGAGCGGGTGCAGCGCGATCAGCAGATCCCGACGAGGACGGCGATGCGTCCCTGGCCCTCCGCCAGCGGCGAGACCGCCTTGCCGAAGACGGCGCCCCGGGGCGCGTCGGGTCCCGCCTTCCGGGCGCGGCCTTCCGGTCCGGCGACCAGGAGGTCCCCGACCGCGATGCCGTCCGACCCGGCGTCGACGTCCACGTGGGCGACCCCCTGGAGCACCACCAGGGCCCGGCCGCCGACGGTGGAACCGCCCACCGACAGCCCCGCCTGGTCGACGCAGACGCCGATGACGGCCGGATCGGCGTCTCGCTTGCTGAACTCGACCTTGGCCCCATCGGGGCGCATGGCGGCGACCTGCCCGGGCGCGATGCTGCCGTAGACGTCGAAGACCTGGGCCAGGCCCACCCCTTCGGCGTGGAAGCTCCCGCCGGTGACGGGGCCGTGGACCTGGGCCCCGCGGGCCTCCTCGGCGTTGCCGATGACGACCTCGGCACCGCCCCGGGCGTTGAGGGTGAGCAGGCCGTCCTTGCGGGCCGAACCCTGGCGCCCCTCGATGGCCCGTACCTGGATGACCCGGTGGGTGTTGTCCACCGTGAGGTCCCCGCGCAGCTCGAGGGCATCGCAGATGACCTTGGGCGCCTTGACCTGGTGGCTCGCCTCCAGGGAGTTGACGTTGGCCCCCCGGCAGGTGATCCCGCCGCTGAGGACCTCCAGTCCTCCGCGGTTGATCGTCAGCCCACCGGTCATCACGTCGCCCTGCCGGGAGACGGCCCCGACGGCTTCCGCCGTGGGCGGGGGCTGGTTGGCGATCTCGTCGAGGCGGGCGGCGAGCCGGGAGCTGCCGAGGCGCAGGGTCTCGATGGTCTGGGAGAGCTGGTCGATGTCCTTGCGGAGCACCCCCACCCGCTCCCGGGACTGTTCCTTCTCGCGGAGCCGCAGGTTGGCGATCAGCTCGGGGGCCTTCCCCTCGATGCGGTCCATGCGCTCGTTGAGGTCGACGACGTCGCCGTCGGGGCCGATGAGGTCCTCCAACTCGTCCTCGATCCGGATCAGGCGGCCGTCCTCCTCGTCGTCGATGCGGGTGACCCGGTCCGTCAGGGCGCGGATCCGCTCCTCGACGTCGGAGGACTCGACCTCCCGTTCCAGGTCTTCGATTCGCTGCTCCAGGGCCTCGATGGCTTCCAGCACCTGGGCCTGCCGCTCGTCCACCTCGACGTGGTCCGGTTGCACGCCGAGGCGATCCTCCAGGGCCCGCACCCGCTCGGCCAGCCGCACCATCATCCCGGTCACCGGGACCCGCGGCGCGGTCTCGTCGTCGATGCCCCGCTTCCGGACCACCCGGACGCCCAGCCAGCGGGGCCCGTTGTCGAACAGCTGGGCCGACAGGGGGGCGCTGCGCCCCAGGACGACGCGGAAGAAGCCCCCGGGGACGACCTCGATCCCGCGGACCGTCTCCTCCCACAGCGGGTCGTCGTCCCCGGCGCTGGCGTGCAGCTCGAAACGCAGGTCATAGCGCCCGGGGTTCGCCGGCCGCTTGTCCGAACGGGTCAGCCGTCCACTGAACTCCATGATCTGGGCCACCAGACCTCCGCGTTGCCGTCTCGCACCCCGTGGATCGGGCTTGTACGGCCTCCCGATCCATGGCCACGGACAGACGCTACGCGCTGCCCGTCGCCGCTGTCAAAGGACCGATCGGAGGGGCGGGCCGCGGATCGGCGTGGGATGGGCTCCTGGCGTCGAACCGGTGTCGCGAGACCGGCCGCGGGGCCGGTGGGGACCGCGGCGCGGCGGGCGTCCGGCCGAGGGGGTCCGGCCCCGTCGCGCCTCCCGACAGGCAGGCGCCGGCGCGGGGGTCAGCCGCCCAGCGCGGCGATCCGCTGCTCGGCGTCCCGCTTGAGCTGCGCCTGGCTCACTCCGGCGTAGGTGACCACCTGCTGGTAGGCGGCGATGGCGCCCTCGGTGTCACCCCGGGCCTCGAGCTGCTGCCCCTGGCGCCAGGCGGTCTCGGCCCGCTCGTAGAGGATGTCGTCGACCTCGGCCAGGCGGGTCCGGGCATCGGAGAGGGTGGGGTCCATCTGCAGGGCGCGGGTCAGCCGGTCCCGGGCGGTGACGTAGCGCCCGTCGGAGATCGCCTGCAGTCCTTCTTCGAGGTATCGCCGGGCCAGCCGGGCATTGCCCGACGGCATCGACGACCCGGTCGGGGTGTCGCTGCGGAGGGTGCGGGAGCGGCGTGCCCGGCGTGCCTGGAGACTGCGCTGCAGGTCGAGGAGGTTGTCGTCTCCGGGGTACCACTCCAGGGCGTTCAGGATCGCCTGCTCGGCCTCGTCGATGTCGGCAGCGCCGCGAATGGCCCGGCGGGCGAGGATGACGGCGTCCTTGTAGAGTTCGGTCCGCTCCTCGGGGGTCAGTTCCCGGTCGCGAAGGTCGGCGCGGAGCTGCTGGATGGCGAGGAACTCGCAGGCGATGTAGCACATCCGCTCGGCCTGGAGGTTGGTCGGATCGCGCTTGAGCGCCTTGTAGAACAAGGCCGTCGCCTCCAGGTAGGACTCCTCCCGGAAGAGCTGCATGCCCCGGTCCATCAGGACCTGGACGCCATCGGCGGTGGCGGTGGCCGCCGCGGCGTCGCCGGCCTTGCCGTCCCCCGCCTGGGGGCCCCCGTCGGCAGGCGGAACCTCGCCCGACCGCCGGGCGGATGCGTCGGGGGTGGACGCGTCGGCGGTGACCTGCGCCGCCGCGGTGGCCTGGGATCGGGCCCAGACCCGGTAGCCGAGGTAGCCGACCCCCATCGCCGCCACGCCGGCGACCAGGAGCACCGCCGCGAGGAGCAGCCCGATCGCCAGCCCGTAG
>RFKJ01000455.1 GCA_003694325.1 Deltaproteobacteria bacterium | reverse complement strand
TAGCCGGTGAGGTCGGGGAGGTGGAAGTAGAAGGTGCCGGGCCGCTCCGTCCGGTGGGCGAGGGGCTGGGCCACCAGCCCGAGCAGCACGTCGAGGTCGTTCTCCTCGAGCACCAGCGGGCCGTAGTAGGCGGTGTTGGCCTCATCGAACAGGCTGACCAGGCTCATGTCGGTCACCTGCCAGTCGTAGAGCCGGGTCACGGCCACCGAGTTGCCCGGGAAGTAGGCCAGCTCGGAGAACACGCTGTCCTGCTCCCAGTCGTCCACCACCGCCGGGAACCAGGAGGTGCCCAGCAGCTCGGGGTGCCACGGCGCCGGGTCCTTGGCCCGTGGATCCTCGGTGTCGGTGATGTCGCTGTAGACCCAGTTGCCCTGGAACATCGTGATGGTGTAGCCCCGGCTGCCGTCGGCCCGGTCATAGACCCGGTAGCCGCCCTGGATGTACTCCCATCCCCACAGGCGGTGACGATCGGCGCCGAAGATGAACTGGTTGCCGCCGGGGAGCGCACGATCCACGTCGAGCTGCTTGCGGTTGGTCCAGTCGAACCAGCACTGCTGGTCACCGACCGCGCAGTAGTCCGGGTTGGGCACGACGGAGCGCTGCCCGGTGGTCTCGTCCACCTCGACGATGGTCGGCCAGCAGGCGTTGGTCGAGGTCGGCTGCTGGTAGTACATGCTGTTGGGCGCGCACTGGTCGACGTACTCCTGCCCCTCGACCTCGCCGTCGGTGCAGGCGTAGCAGGGCTTGTCGTGGATCATGTTGCCGAGCACGAAGCCGGCGTCGGCCAGCTCGTCGAAGATGGACTCCTCGTGGCACACGGTCACGTTGTTGTAGAACTCCCAGGTCACGCCCACCGCAACCGGGAAGCCCATGTCCCGCAGCAACGGGATGTTCTCGCGAAGCTGGTCGAGCAGGTCCTGGAAGTTGTCGTTGGGGTTCTCCTCGGGAGTGCAGGCCTTGGGGTTGGCGCTGAACGGCTCCTCGAGGGTGGTGACGATCCACATGTTCAGCGGCGGCCGGCTGTCCGCCGGATCGTCGGCGTGCCACACCCGGAGCTGGACCTCGGCCGGGATCTCGGCGCCGGCGGTGTCCCGGGTCGGCTCCGTCTGCACGATGGCGCCCACGTGGCCCATGTTGCCCGGCGGTATCAGGGCCAGTGGAGTGTCGTCGAGCTGCTGGATGGCGTGGATCCCCTCCGGACCGGCCACGACGATCTGCCAGCCGCTGGGGCTGCCCGGGCAGGCGGTGAGCGCGTGCACCGCTCCGGTGCGGTAGTCGACCGCGAGCTGCTCGACCGCCCCGCAGTTGTCGACGATCGCCGGCGTCCCCGCGCCGTTGTCGGTCATCTTCACCCGGACCAGCCGGCCGTCTCCCGCCCGGGCGATCCAGACCGCCTCGCGCACCGGGTCGACCGCGATGGCGGCCGCGTCCCCGGCCGGGGCGAGGTTGCCGGCCTTCTCGCCGGTCTCGCTGTCGATGGCCCACACGCTGCCATCCTTGCCGTGGGCCAGCAGCCACTTGCTCTGCCCCACCCACTGCAGGTCGATGAGCCCCCCGGGGTAGGAGATCCGCTGGGCGATCCGCGGGTTGGTCGCGGACATGTCCATCAGGAGCACCTCCTCCGGCGAGGACATCGCGAATCGCCCGGCGCTGGCGGCGCAGGGACCCTCCAGGTGATCTCCCTCCTCCTTGTCGACGGTCCGGTTCCGGTAGATCCGGTGGTAGGTGGTCCAGGACTCGCCGGCCCGGCTGGTCCCGGCCGTCTCGACCTTGGCCCCGTCGGGCTTGACGAAGTACAGCACGTCCTCGACATCGTCGAGGCAGACGGCCTTGGACTCCGTCGTGGTGATCCGCCCGGCGGTCCACCGGGTGAACGCGCAGTCCTGATAGGACTGGGCGCCACCGCCTCCGGGATCGCCGATGCAGTAGTCGCCCTCCGGCTGCACGTAGGCCTGGGTGAGGATGTGGGTCTCGGCCCCGTCGCTGTTGACGATGTAGACGAAGTCGGTGCCCGACGCCCGGAAGACCTTGCCGGCCGACCGCACGCCGGACAGCGACTCGCTGACCACCGGCAGCGGAACGAGGTCCCAGGGGGTGGCGGTGACCCCGGCAGCCCCGGAGTCGCCACCGGAGGCCGAGTCACCGCCGGAGCAGCACACCGAGGCGGTGTCCGAGCCCTTGTCGGTGCAGCCGGCCAGCAGGCCGACCACCAGGGGAAGCAGGTGCGTCATTCGTCGAGCTCCGTGAAGAAGGGCGAGATCCAGACCCGGTGCTCGGGCATGTCGCCCCCCGAATCGTCGGTCATGACCACGCGCAGGTACCAGGCGCCGCCCGGTTCGAGGTCGATGGTGGCGTCGAGGCTGTCCCCCTGGCCGGTGGTGACCACCTCGCCGCCGGCATCCACCACGCTGATCCGCTGGGTGGTGGCGCCGTCATCCCGAACCCGGGCGAGGATCCGCAGGGGCCCCGCGTCGGCGGGGAGCACCTGGCCGGGCAGCCACGGCCGCCCCTCGGCGTCGATGCCCAGCACCCGGGCGTCGGGACGTGGCCCCGACGTGGCCAGGGTGGCCCGCTCGTACAGCGCGTCGAACAGGGTCTCGCGGTCCAGCTCGCCGGGCGCCCAGACCCCGGTGAGGCCACCGGGGCCGAACTGGGTGTTCAACGGCGCGTCGGGTGATGCGCCGGGGTTGCCCGGGGTGCTGGGTCCGTCGTCGATGGAGCCGGGACGGCTGTCGTGGCAGTCGGTGCCCGCGGTGAACCCCAGGCGCATCCCCAGGCTGAGCGCGTACTGCACCGAGCCGCGCTCCAGGTACCGGAAGTTCTCGTTGTTGACCATCCAGTCGCAGTCATCCGCCGTCGGGTCGATGCACTCGCTGGTGCCGTGCTCGCTGTAGATCTCCACCAGCCGCTCGTAGCGGCTGTCGGGGGCGTTGATCTCGTAGTGGAAGTCCACCGCCTGGGGCTTCTCCAGGGCCGGGTGGTGGAAGAAGCTCAGGACCCGGGTGGGGCCGTGGCTGGCCTCGGCCGCTTCGAGGAGCCCGTAGAAGACGCGCGGGTCGTCGGTCTGGGGGTTGTCCCCCACCGTGTAGGCCGACAGGCCGCTCTTGGTGGTGGTCTCCACATCCTCGGTGGCCCCGATGCGGAAGTCCACCGGGACGTCGATGTCCTCGAAGATCACCGTCTTGTGGCCGCCCTCGTAGTCGGCGGCGTAGTACGCGTCGGCCTCGCTGCTCGGCGGCTTGTCGCGCTTGTTGGTCCACTCGTAGCCGATGAGCGGGACCAGGCCGGCGTAGTCGGCGTCACGGACCAGGCGCTGCTGCTCCGACCAGATGTCGACCCACGGCCCGTCGAGCCCCTCGGGGTAGTACCGCTCCCACTCGGCGTGATCGGTGATCGCCGCGAAGTCCAGCGCCTCGGCGCGGGCGTTGTCGAAGAAGTCCTCGCCGGCGTAGTCCCCCCGGTGGTCGCAGGATTGATCGGGCAGCTCGCAGCCGTCGTAGGAGAGGTTGCTGTGGGCGTGCAGGTCGCCCCAGTACACGGCCCGCCCCATGCTGGCGATCGGCTCGTCGAGACGCCCCTCCGCCAGGAGCCCGCGGGCCGGCGCCCCGTCCACGCCGACGGCGTCCACCCAGATCCGGGCCTCGAAGTCGACCATCGCCGGCTCGTCGTGGACCAGGCGCACCGACGGGATCTCCAGCGGGGCGTCGACCTCGGCAAGCTCCCAGGGCGTCGGGGCGTCGACGAGGCAATCGGCGATGGAGCCGCCGTCGGTGCAGCCGGAGGTCATCCACAACCGGCGGTCGGCCTCGGCTCCGGCGAGGTCGACCATTATCT
>RFKJ01000454.1 GCA_003694325.1 Deltaproteobacteria bacterium | reverse complement strand
GGGCAGCTCCCGGGGCGCGCCGGGCGGGTCGGGCGGGTCGGGGGCGTCGATGACCAGCGGCGATTCCCGTTGCACCGTCATTCGACGGACCGGATCCCCGTCGGCCAGTAGCGGGGGCAACGGCAGCGCGACGGGCTCGGAGCCGATGTTGACGCCGATCACGGCGGCGTCGTCGTCATGGACCCGGGCGATCGCGACGTGCTCGGGTCCCAGGGCGATGACCCGCTGGCGCCCGACCCGCAGGCTGGGGTGGGCGGTCCGCTCGACCATGAGGCTCCGGATCATGCTGCCGTAGATGTCGCCGTCGAACCGCATGTCGGCGCGGTTGTCGGGTTCTCGGGCGCCGGTGAGCCCCACCTCGGTGCCGTAGGTCAGCGCGGGGACCCCGCGGGTGGCCAGCAGGAACAGCAGGGCACGGCGCACGGTGCCGGGGTCCTCGTGGCAGCGACTCGCGATTCGCGGCAGGTCGTGGTTGTCGAGGAAGGTGACCAGCCCCTGCGGTCGATCGTAGAGGCGGTCCTGGTAGAGCACGCTGGCGATGCGGGATGGGGAGGCCCGGTCGCAGAAGACCTCGGTCATCGCGTAGTAGAGCGGGAAGTCGAAGACGTGGGTGAAGCCGCCGGTGCGCTGGCTGTCGGCCAGGGCCGCCGGGGAGCCCTGGAAGTCCTCCCCCAGCCACCAGGTGGGGTGGCCGGCGCCCAGGCGGGCCCCGAGGCGGGCCAGGAACTCGTTGGGGACGTGGCGGACGGCATCGACCCGGAACCCGGTGGGATGCAGCAGCGCCTGCCAGGCCAACGCGGCGTTCGTCAACCAGGCGGCGGCCTCGGGATTGTCCTGGTCGATGTCGGGGAGGCCGTGGACCTGCCACTGTTCGAGTTGGACCGGATCCTGCCAGTCCTCGATGGAGGGAGTGTCGTGGAACCAGTCGGGGTGGGCGTGGAGCACCGGGGCGTCGTAGCCGACGTGGTTGGTCACCAGGTCGAGCAGCAGCCCCATCCGCCGGCTTCGCAGGGCCTCGGCCAGCTCCACCAGCTCGGCCCGGGTGCCGAAGCGAGGCTCGACCGTGGTCGGATCCCACTGCCAGTAGCCGTGGTAGGCGCCCCATTCCCCGATGGGCTCGGTGCGGGTCCGGAACACGGGGGACAGCCAGAGGCGGGTGGTCCCCAGGCTGGAGATGTGGTCGAGGTGGTCGATGACCCCGCGGAGATCGCCGCCATGCCAGCCCTGGGGATCGGACCGGTCGACGGGGGGGCCGGGAGAGGCGGTGTCGTTGGAGGGGTCGCCATTGGCGAAGCGGTCGACGAGGACGAAGTAGATCAGCTCGGCGCGCCCGGCTGCCGGGTCGGCGGGAGGCACGGTGGTGGCCACCGGTTCCGGGCGGCTGGCCCGGTCCGAGGCGGCGGGAGGCTGAGCGGTGGAGGCGGGCGGCGGGTGCCCCGCGCAGGCGAGCAGCGCCCACAGGGGCGCGGCGATCACGGGGCCTCCATGCCGCCGAGCACCTGGTCGAGGAGGTGTCCCACCTGCCGCTCGATGACCGGGATCGCCGCCTCCACGGCATCGGCGTCCCGCTGGTGGTGGAACTGCAGGAAGACCGGCACGGAGAACTCGCTGACGATGGCGTCCTCCGGCGTCGCCGCGGGCGCCAGCGCGGCCTCGACCTGGACGGTCCAGCGGTAGCGGCCGTGAAGCTGGCTGCCGTAGCGCGAGAAGGTGGACACCACCAGGACCAGGGGCGCCTCGGTGCCCAGGGCGACGTGGGCCACCCGGAACCGCGCGGTCCGCCCCCTCGAGAACGCGTCTTCCCAGGTGGCCGGCTCGACGGGCTGCATGGTCAGGTTGCGCTCGGAGAGGACCCGGCCGAGGGCGTCCATGACGGCATCGGGGACGGGCTGCACCCGGGGGTCGTCCAGCGGCTCCATGACCGCGACCGTGGCCACGTCCATGGGGGTCGGCGCCTGGACGACGTCGGCCTTGGGGGCGCATCCGAGCACCGCCAGCAGCGCGGGCATCAGAACCATGCTTCGGTCTCCAGGGCGACGACGTGGTGCCAGTGGCGCTCGACCGTGTCGAAATCGTCGTACTGGTCGAGGCTCTCGACGAAGTTGTTGCCGAAGGCGTTGTTCTGGTTGCTGTACTGGACGCCGTAGAGCAGCCGCAGGCTGGGGCGGGTGTAGACCCCCTTGCCCAGCGGGTTCAGGACCGCGCCGGTCTTGCCCTGCCAGGTCCGGCGGGTGTCGGTGTCGCCCAGCTCGAACCCGTCGGTGTCCGGTACCCCCCCGGTGTTGGCGAAGATGCTGTCGGCATGCTCGCGGTAGGCGTTGCCGTTGCGCGACCACTCGTGGGCGTAGCTGGACTCGACCAGCAGGTGCACGGTGTCGGTGACGTAGAGCTGCAGGCGCTGGACCGTCGACCAGTAGCGGCGGTCGAAGTCCGAGGGCGCGATGTCGTTGTCGCCGTCGCGATGGTCACCGAACAGCCCGGCGGCCACGAGGTCGAGGTGGCCGGGAACCAGGGCGAGCTGCAGCTCGTCGCCGATGATCAACGCGGTCCGCTCGTCGGTCAGCTCCTTGACGTAGATGGTGTAGTCCTGGCCCTGCCAGGTCTCCACGGAGGGCCCCTCGGGATGCAGCCGGCTGTAGCTGGCATACAGGTTGTTCCAGGTGACCGGCCCGAACCCGCCGAATCCCAGGTAGCCGACGGCGCGGAAGCTGCTCGCGTCGGTGGCGACCGGCGAGGGAAAGTCGAGCAGCTCGTTGGGGTGCGCCTCGACGTAGCGCATGACCACCTCGCCCCGCAGCCAGTCCTCGTAGCGGACGCCGGGGGTCTGGTGCGGCGCGTAGATGTTGTCGGGGGCTCGCGGCTCGAACATGGCCTGGCCGCCCAGGCCCACCTCCAGCCCGTCGACCGGCCGGAGGCGCAGCGCGCCCCCGCCGGTCAGCACGGCGTTGTACTGGCTGCCCTTGAGCCGCCAGCCGGAGTCGCCGACGCCCACCAGCAACTCGACCCGGTCGCGATCGTAGTGGGCGCTGGCCCCGACCGTCTCCCCGAAGAGCTGAGCGACGCGGAAGTCGTACAGCCCCAGGTCGCCGTAGTAGTACTCCAGGGTGCCGAACTGGAACACGACATCGTCGACCAGCACGTTGCCGGCCTGGATGTAGGCCTGGCTGAGGGAGTAGTCGGCCAGGGTGCCGTTGCCGGCGTCGGTGTTGCCGATGCTGCCACCGTCCACCCGCAGGTGGACGCTGGTCCACGGGCTGTTGGTGCCCGGCTGCTGCTCCAGGATGTCCAGGCGCAGGTCGAGCGTGGCCCAGGGGCCCTCGTTGAGCAGCCGACCGTACAGGTTCCAGTAGCCCAGGCGTCCATTGCCGCCCTGCAGGTCCGGGCGGGTCATCACCCGCAGGTAGCCCCCCACGTCGGCGTCCACCGCCCGGGCCGGCGCACCGTGCAGTGCCAGCGTGGCGACCAGTGCCGGGCCGAGCCGGCGGAAGGCCCGCCGGAGACGAGCGGGACGGGGCGGCGAGGCGGGGGTGCGGCCTGTCGGCCGGGCACGGCCCGGCCGGCGCGTCTGCGCCGACGACGAGGCCGAGAGACCGTCCGGGTCGAGAGGGATTCGGGCGGACATGTCAGCGCTGCTCGAGGATGACGATGCTGCTGCCCTTGACCGTGTAGCGGGACCCGACCGGGTCCTGGGCATCCAGCGTGATGTTGCGGCTGATGTAGGGGTCGGCGTCGGGGTTGTCGGTGAAGAAGCCCTCGCCTTCGGTGGCATCGCCGGGCATGTCGAAGTACTGCTGGGTGTCGACGATCCGCGCCCACTCCCGGCCGCCGGGCAGGTCGAAGTCGACGTCGGTCCGCTCCATGTTGATCAGGACGACCAGCTCGGGGCCCCAGTCGGCCGTGCCGTCGTCGTAGTAGTGGATCATCACCGCCCGGCCCGACCAGTCCGAATCCGACATGTCGGTGTTCGACGGGGTCTTCCAGGCAAACGGCATGCCCGCGCCGTAGTCGACCGGCCCGAAGGCGTCGATGCGGTCCTTGCGCAGGGCGATGAGCTTGCGGACGAAGTCGTGCATCCGGTAGCGGTGCTTGTTGTAGGTGCTCTGCCACTCTCCCCACCGGAACCAGTTCCACTCGTTGTCCGCCCAGGTGGAGTAGGCGTTGTTGTTTCCGTACTGGGTGCGCATCCACTCGTCACCGCCGTAGAGCAGGGGGGTTCCGTGGCTGACCAGCATGGCGGTGAACAGGTTGCGCATGAGCTGTCGCTTGAACGGTTCCTGGTCCTGTCCCCAGTCCCGCGACCGGTTGTTGTCCTCGCCGGACTCGGTGTCGCACCACGCGCTGGACGGATCGGTGCAGCAGATCGGGTTGAGCAGCCCGCACCCGTTCTGTTTTTCGTTGTAGCTGAACAGGTCGTACATCGTGAACCCGTCGTGGACGGTCACGAAGTTGAAGCTGTGCCAGGGCTTCCGGCCGTTCCAGGCGTACAGGTCGTAGGATCCGGTCATCACCGCCCCGCCGTCCAGGCCGTCCACGCTGTTCAGCGCCCAGTCGTCGTTGTTGACGAAGGACCGCCACCAGTCGCGGAAGTGCGCGTTCCACTCCCCCCACCCGACATCGGGGTCGGTGCTGCTGGCCGGGAAACCGCCGATCCCGGGGCCGGTGCCGGCCGCGGTCCACGGTTCGGCGATGATCCGGGTGTGGGTTCGCTGGAGGACCGGGTCGTCGATGATCGTCTGCAGGATCGTCTGGGACGGATCGATGCTGCTGTTGTAGTCGAGGTCCGGTTCGCCGAGGATGCCGGCGAGGTCGAAGCGGAATCCGTCCACGTGCAGCTCCTCCACCATGAAGTGGAGGCTGTCCATGATCAGCCGCTCCATCGGGCGGTTGTTGGGGCGGGTCTGGTTTCCGACGCCAGTGTTGTTCCAGTAGGTCTGGCCATCTTCGGACAGGGCATACCAGGACCAGTTGTCCAGGCCGCGGTAGCTGTAGATCCCGGCGACCTCCTTGGGGTCGAAGTTGACGGCGTAGGCATCGTCGAAGGTCTCGAAGAACAGCTTCTCCCGCCACAGCCCGCCCTCGCCGGTGTGGTTGTAGACCACGTCGAGGATCACCTCGATGTCGTGCTGGTGGAGCTGGTCCACCATCTCCTTGAACTCGTCGAGGACCTCGCTGGGGTCGCCTTCGGCCAGGTACTTCGCCGAGTACGACAGCTCGGGAGCGAAGAAGTCGAGGGTGTTGTAGCCCCAGTAGCCCCCATCCTCGGGCTTTTCGTGGACGGGCAGCAGCTCCAGGCTGGTGATGCCCAGGTCCTGGAGGTAGGGGGCCATCTCGCCGATCCCCTTGAAGGTGCCGGGATGGTCCACGCCGCTGGCGCTGTTGGCGGTCAGCCCCTTGGGGTGGACCTCGTAGAAGATCAGCTCGTTGTTGGCGTGACCGGGGTGGTCCCCGCTCTCGCGCATCGCCCGCCACTGCGCCTCGTGGTCGGACCACTGGTAGTCGCTGGCGACGATGACGCTCTTCTGGGCGGCGCCGTAGGTGACCTGGTCGCGGTGGGGTCCGCTGGCCGAGCTGCCCTTGGACCAGTCGAATTCCCGGTGGGTGGCCCGCGCCCAGGGGTCGAACAGCAGCTTGTTGGGGTTGAACCGGTTGCCATGCTCGTCGACGTCGGCGAGGAAGCCGACGGTGGTTCCCGGCTTCCAGTCGGGGTCGTAGGGCCAGTTGGGGCCCCAGGCGCGGTAGCCGTAGTGGGTCCCGACCCCGACCCCCTCGACGAAGACGTTCCAGATGTCGCCCTGGTGGGCCATGTCGTAGATGCGGGTGGGCAGGTCGCTCTCGGGGTCCTCGAACAGCAGGAGCTGGACGCGCTCGGCGCGGGCGCTGTAGGTGGCGAAGTTGATCCCCCCGTCGACGAGGGTGGGGCCCATGTGCTCCAGCGCGGTCAGGTCGTCCCACGACAGGGACGGCGCCTTGTCCATGGAGGCGTAGAGGTGGGCGTAGTCTTCGGATGCGCAGCCGGCGAGGGGGAGCGCGAGGGCGGCGGCGAGCAGCCGGAGGCGACGGGTCGGGGAGGGGGGGCGAATGGGCGGCTCCAGGGCACGGTCCACGGCGAGCGGGCTGGAGCATAGCCGGTCGCGGGTGCGGTGAGCCGGGGCGGAAGCGCGTTGCGGCCGGTCGCCGCCTTCCATAGGGTGTCGCCGATGTCGGCCGACGACGCGAGCACCCCGCCACGCCCCCTCTCCCAGCGGGAGCTGCAGCGCATCGAGACCCGGCGGCGGGTGTACGACGCAGCCCTGGCGATCTTCCGCCGCGACGGCGTGCAGGAGTGCCGCATCGAGGACATCGCCCGCCTCGCCAACGTGAGCCGGGGCACCTTCTACTTCCACTTCCCCACCAAGGACGCGGTCCTGCTGGAGGTCCTGGCCGAGGCCGAGGCTGCGTTCGTGGAGGCGGTGGACGCGCTGCAACCGGACGCCACCGTCGACGAGGTGGTCGCCGCCACCGCGCGGGCCTTCGCCACCTCCTGGCAGCAGGATCCGGAGCTGTTCGTCGAGGTCGGCGTCGTGGCGCTCCGTCGGACGGCGGACAGCCTGCACCGGCGGGAGGATGCCTACGGGATCCGCGAGGTCCTGGCCGGGCGGTTCACCCGAGCCGCCGAGCGGGGCGAGATCATCGCTGCCATCCCGGCACAGTCCCTGGCCGACTTCTTCCTGGCGAGCTTCTTCGCCGTGGCCATGGGCTGGACCCGGAACCGGCCCGACATGACCCTGGAGGCGGCGCTGCAGGGCGCGGGTTCCCTGTTCCTCCACGGAGCCCGGGCACCCGCCTGACCACCGCCGGGCAGGCCCCGGCCCGGTGCCCGGCGTTGCGGCTACAGCAGGTTGCTGCGGACGTAGACCCGGACCCAGGGCGGGTCCACCAGGCCCCGCTCCTGCCACCACAGGCAGGCCAGGCTCATCAGCAGGCAGGCCAGCAGGACCAGTCGACGCTCGGACGGGTTCAACGGCTCCCGAAGGCGGGACGGCGGGGGAGGCGGCGGCAGCAGGCGTCGCTCGACCCGCCCCCGGGCCGCCCGGTTTCGGACGGCGATCAGCTCGTCGGTCAGCTCGCGCATGGAGGCGAAGCGGTCGGCGCGGTTCTTGGCCATGCAGCGCCGGACGATGTCGGCGAGCCCGGGCGGAGCGGGGTGGGTCTGCTCGACGTCGCCGAGGTAGGGGACCGGGTCGACGACGTGCTGGAGCATCGTCGCGGTGGCGTTGGGTCCCGAGTAGGGGAAGGAGCCGGTGAAGGCGCACCAGGCGAGGATCCCCAGCGAGTAGATGTCGGTGCCCTCGTCCAGGGGCCAGCCGCGAGCCTGCTCGGGGCTCATGAAGTGGGGGGATCCCATGGTGACGCCGTGCTGGGTCAACTCCTGGTTGTCCCCGTCGAGCAGCTTGGCGAGCCCGAAATCGAGGACCTTGGCCACCGGCCCCCGGGCCGTCCGGACGATCATGACGTTGGACAGCTTGATGTCGCGGTGGATGACCCCGCGTTCATGCGCGTGGGCGATGCCCCGCGCCACGCCGATCAGGGCGTCGAGCCGCTCGAGCGCCGTGACCGCCGGGTTGCGGAACCATTCGTCGAGCCGCGGGCCGTCGAGCAGCTCCATGGCGAGGTAGCAGCGTCCGTCCTCCAGCCGCCCGAAGTCGAGGACCTCGACGATGTTGGGGTGCGAGAGGGCGGCGAGGGTCCGGGCCTCGAGGATGAACCGGCGCTCGAACTGCGCGTCGCCCGGTCCGACGCCGGGCGGGGTCAGGATCTTGAGGGCGACCCGCCGCCCGAGGGTGAGGTGGTCGGCCCGGTAGACGACCGCCGTCCCACCGCGGGCGATGCGGTTGACGATGCGGTAGTGCCCGCCCACCACGGCGCCGCTGCGCAGCGACTTCGACCGAGGTCGGGACGCCGCCCCTCCCTGGACGACGAGCGGTCCGCCGCGGTTGCGGTCGACCAGCCGCCGGGCAGCGTGGGCGGCGACCTCGGCGGTGTCCTGCTCCACCACCGCCACGCCCCGCCGCACACGCACCCGGTCGGCGACCTGCTGCTGTCGGCCGCGAGGGATCGGGGTGGTGATCTCGCCGTCGTCGTGGGCCATGATCGTCAGGGGCGGGGTCGTCGAGG
>RFKJ01000453.1 GCA_003694325.1 Deltaproteobacteria bacterium | reverse complement strand
GGCCGGACTCTGCAACGCCTGGAAGGCGCCCACGCCGATGATGATGCCGGCGACGGCGACGGCCAGCAGTTTCAGGCGGTCGTCCAACGGAGGGCTATTCCTCGTCGGCGGCTGCGGGCTGCCGCGTCCGCCGGCGTCGCCCCCATCCCCAGCCGCCTTCCGGCGCCGGGGGGACCGGGAACTCGCCGAGGGCCTCCTCGTCCCACTCCTGGCGCAGCTCCCACAACGCGCGGTCCCAGCGGGCCAGCATCGGCGGGATGGCGAAGGGGACGGGCAGGGTCGAGGTGCCGGCGACGAGGCCGCGGAGGACGGGTTCGAGCTGGGGATCGGTCCGGGTGTAGATGCCCAGGCAGCGGGCGTGCTTGTCCTCGTGCAGCAGCACGACCATGTCGCTGAGTTCGAGCAGCTCGATGAGGGCGACCGGCTGGAAGAGGCGAAGCGGGTGGCCCTCGACGCGGCTGCCCGTCAACAGGAACACGGCGTCGCGGAGCGGTTCGCGCAGGGCGTCCCCCTCGAAGGCGGGGGTGTCGTCGCCGTGGACGGTGAACACGTCGGCGCCGCCGTCGATGGCCCGCTGGATGGCGTCCGCGTCGGGGCAGAGCAGCGACCAGCGGACCGCCCAGCGGTGCAGGGGGCCGCCGGGGCGGCGGAGGTCGTATTCCTCGATGGCGATGGCGTCGTCGGGGACGAGGCGCGGGTGGCCCTGCTCGCACCAGGCGACAACGGTGGCCCCGTTGCGGACGGCGTCGAGGACGGTGGCCAGCCCCAGCCCGCTGTACCGCAGGCCGCGGCGGGCATCGCGCGCGCTGTCGTCGCTGAACTCCGCCCCGCTCACCACGACCCGGTGGAGCTGCGGGGGATCTTCGACCTGGTAGGACTCGATCCACCGCTCGCGGCCGCGGCAGAGCCGCCCCGGTTCGGTGGGGAGGAAGACATCGCTGGACCAGCCGAGGGCATTGACCATGCCGCAGCCGGTATCGCGGGCCCGGGCGGCGCACAAGCGGGCCGAGGGCCGATGGAGGGTTGCCCCGGCGGGCCCCTGGCACTACGGAGCGCCCGGACCACGGGGCAGCGCCGCCGCCCGCCCCCCTCCTCAGTGAGCCCATGCGCCCCGACGACACCTACTACGTCACGACCCCCATCTACTACGTCAACGACAAGCCCCACCTCGGGCATGCCTACACCACGATCGCCGCCGACGTGGTGGCCCGGTGGCACCGCCTGCGGGGGCAGCGGGTCCACTTCCTCACCGGGGTGGACGAGCACGGCCAGAAGGTGCTGGAGGCCGCGACCCGGCGGGGCATCAGCCCCCAGCAGCACGTCGACGAGATGGTGGAGCCGTACAAGGCCCTGTGGGAGCGGCTGGGCATCGAGTACGACGACTTCATCCGCACCACCGAGCCGCGCCACGAGCGGGTGGTCCAGGCGGTGCTGCAGCGGCTCAAGGACCAGGGCGATCTCTACCTGGATGCCTACGAGGGCTGGTACTCGACCGCCGCCGAGCGCTTCTGGACCGAGAAGGACCTCGTGGACGGCAAGTGTCCGGACACCGGCCAGCCCGTGGAATGGGTCCAGGAGGAGAACTGGTTCTTCCGGATGTCGAAGTACGCGGATCAACTGCGCGACTGGATCGCCGACCATCCCGACTTCATCCGCCCGGAGAGCCGCCGCAACGAGGTGCTCGGCTACCTCCGCAAGGAGGTCGGGGACCTGTGCGTGACCCGCCCGGTGTCGCGGATGAGCTGGGGTGTGCCCCTGCCCTGGGACGACCGGTTCGTGACCTACGTCTGGTTCGATGCCCTGCTCAACTACATCAGCGCCCTGGGCTACACGCCGGACGGGGAGCCCGCGGCGGACTTCCGGGACTTCTGGCCGGCCGATCACCACCTCATCGGCAAGGACATCCTGACGACCCACGCCGTCTACTGGTCGACGATGCTGTTCGCCCTGGGGGAGCGGCCGGCCCGCCAGCTCTACGCCCACGGCTGGTGGACGGTCGAGGGTCGGAAGATGAGCAAGTCGCTGGGCAACGTGGTCGACCCGCACCTGCTCATCGACGAGTACGGCGCGGACGTCTTCCGGTACTTCGTGCTCCGCGAGATCCCCTTCGGCTACGACGGGGACTTCAGCCACCAGGCGCTGATGGAGCGGTTCAACGCCGACCTGGCCAACGACCTCGGCAACCTGCTGCACCGGTCCGTGTCGATGAGCGCCCGGTGGCTCGGGGGCGAGGTCGGCGCCCTGGACGCGCCGACCGAGGCCGACGTCGCCCTGCAGGAGCTGGCCGACCGGGCGGTCGCCACCTACGCCGCCGAGCTGGAGGCGCTGCAGTTCCACAAGGCCTTCGAGGCCCTGTGGGAGCTGGTGCGCGCCGGCAACAAGTACATCGACACCGAGCAGCCCTGGGCCCTCAACCGGCAGGGGGACGAGGAGCGGCTGGCCGGCGTCCTGCGGCGGTGCCTGGAGATCGTGCGGGTCGCGGCGACGCTGCTGCAGCCGGTGATGCCTCAAAAGTCCCACGAGCTGGCACGGCAGCTCGGCATCGTGCTGGACGACGACGAGCACCTCAGCCTGGAAGGCGTGGCCCGCCTCGACGGGCTGGAGGCCGGCACCCCGCTGGCCCCGGCTCGCCCGGTGTTTCCCCGGATGCAGGAGCTGCCTCCGCGGATCCGCGCCCTGCTCGCCGAGACGCTGGGCACGCAGGCCGACCCGCCATCCAGGTCCGAACCCGACGCGGGGGGCGGTGCCGCAGAGAGTGCGTCGTCCCCCACCCCCAACCCGGAGACCCCCGTGGCAGAGGAACAGACTCCGCTCATCTCCATCGACGACTTCGCCAAGGTCCAGCTTCGCACGGGCCGCATCCTGGAGGCGCGCAAGCACCCCGACGCCGATCGCCTGCTGGTGTTCAAGGTGGACGTCGGCGAGGAACAGCCCCGGACCATCGTCGCCGGCATCGCCAGCCGCTACGAGCCGGAGCTGCTGGTCGGCCAGCAGGTGGTGGTCGTGACCAACCTCAAGCCGGCCCGGCTCCGTGGCATCGAGTCCCAGGGCATGATCCTGGCCGCCGGCGGCAAGCAGGTGCGCGGCCTGGTCGGCGTCAGCGAGCCGCTTCCACCGGGCACGATCGTTCGCTGAAGTCGGCCGCCCCCCTCCGCGGCCCGCGGAGGGGGGGACGCGGGCGCTACAGCAGCGCCTCGATCGCCGCGCGGACGGCCTCGGTGTCGTTCTGGCCCGACAGGTAGCGGATCACCCCCTCCTGGTCGATGACGACCTGCACCGGGAATGGGGCGTAGGAATCGGGGATCGGTCCGTAGCTGTTGTAGACGCTGCCGCCGCTGTCCAGCAGGCACCGCAGCCCGACGCCGTTGTCGCCGAGCCACTCGTAGGCGAGATCGTAGGAGTCGCGGGGGTTCACCAGCAGGACGTTGACCGGCTGGCCCTCGAAGTAGTCGGCGATGGAACTCTCGATGTCTGGAACCTCCAGACTGCAGACCGGTCAGTACTCCGCCCAGTAGGCGAGGAATACCACCTCGCCTTCGAAATCGGACAACCGGCTGTTGGTCAGCTCGCCGTCGGGCCAGGAGAAGCCCGGCAGTTCGAAGTCGACGTGCGGCTCCCCCACCTGGGTGACGGCGACGCTGACGTTGAGGTTGCCCGCCGGCTCGTCGGGGTCGTTGCTGGTCCAGGAGATCGTGCCCCCGGTGTTGCGGGTGCCGGGGTCGACCAGGACCGTGCGCTTCTCCCCGGGGGCGAGCACGAGCGATTCCTCGCTCACCCCCAGCTCGCCACCGGTCACCGTGAGGGTGAGGTCGAGGTCGAAGGCGCCGTTGTTCCACAGCTCCAATCGCTCGGGATCGGTCTGGCCATCGGCGAGCGGAAGTTCGTCGGGGATGACCAGCTCGGGTCCGGCCACGTCGGGGTCGAGCTGCATGGCCGTCGCGTGGAACCAGTCGGCCACCATGGCCTTGCCGTGGCCGGCGCCGACGCCCATGGCCGACTCGCTGACCTCCTCGTGGCCGATGACCACCGGGGTGCTCTCGTCGCCGATCCAGACGAGGCCGGCCACCTCCCAGGAGCCGGTCCAGGCGTGGTCGCCGTCGATGTCCACCCCCAGGGTGGTGCCGGGGAGGGTGACCTGCCCCCGGTCGACGAGGCTGTCGCCATCGAGGCGGAGCACCTCGATGCCGTACCCGCCCATGGCCGCCACGACCTTGTCCCCCTCGATCGCCACGTCGTGGCATCGCCCGGGCAGCGCCGCCCGGTCGACCTCCGCCGGGGCGGCGGGGTCGCTGATGTCGAACAGCACGAGGGAGGACCCCTCGTCGGTCTCGTCGCAGATGAGGGCGATCCCGTCGCCGAGGGCGGCGCCGCGGGCGCTGGTGACGTCGAAGCTGCCGGCCCGGGTCAGGTCGTCGGCCCGGACCAGCTCGGCGCCGTCGGCCAGCCAGCTCACCAGGATCCAGGTGCCGTCGAAATCCACGTCCATGTGGGCTCCGTCGGCCAGTCCGGGGTAGCGCCGTCCCATGCGGGGGTCGGTGGGATCGGTGAGGTCGACTTCGTACAGGCCGTTGTACTTGGTGCCGACCCAGGCGACGTGGTCGTGCAGGCCGATGTAGTAGCCCCGATCGGTGGAGTACTGGTCGTCGATGTGGCCGTCGTCCAGCGAGGCGATGGTGAAGCCGCCCTGGCCGACCAGGATGGCCCATTCCTCGTCGATCACCGCGGCGTCGACGTGCTCGTAGAAGCCCAGCTCCATGGTGCCCAGGGTGGTGATCGGGTCGCCGAGGTCCAGGGG
>RFKJ01000452.1 GCA_003694325.1 Deltaproteobacteria bacterium | reverse complement strand
TCCTCGGTGCGCTCGGCTACCCCCACGAACTCCCGCCGGACGAGGGCGACGATGTCGACCCCGCCTGAGCCTCCGCGCCCCCCCGACGGTGGCGGCGACGCCGCACCGCCTCCCCCCAGCGGGACGGACGGCGGTGGTGCCACCGGCAGTGGCGGCGACGACGGCACCCCGCCCCCCCAGGGCGATGGGCCGCGCCTGACCCCCTACCTGCGCATCCTGCGCCGCATGGTGCGCAGCGTGACCAGCTTGTTCCGCGCCCACGCCATGGTCGTGCGCAGCGAAGCCGAGCGGGAGATCTTCCGCGTCGCCACAGGTGTCGCCCTCCTGTTCGGCACCGGCATCTTCCTGCTGGCCACCGCCCTGCTCCTCGCCGTCGGCGCCGTCGTGTTGATCCAGCGGGTCACCGGCCTGCCCTGGCTGGAGAGCGTCGCCCTGTCCGCCGCCGCCACCGCGCTGGTCGCCGCGATCCTCGGCCTGCTGGCCTGGCTGCGGCTGCGCAAGCCGCTGATGCCCGACAGCCGCAAGCTGCTCAAGAGCACGCTGGACGGGCTGCTCAAGGGCTGAGAGCCGAGAAGGCCGAGCCGCCCGGCGACGCGCCGGGGGCGGTCGTACAGACCCCTGTCGGGCCATCGACAGTCAAGGCCCCACAGCGACCTGGTCCAGCTCCGCGCGGACCATGCGGATCCGGTAGAGCTGGTCGACGGCGTGGCGGGAGACGTGGAAGCTGCGCTGGCCGAACAGATCGCGGTGCGCGTCGTAGAAGGCCCGGGCCTGGGCGTCCGTCGGCCCGGCGGCCTCCAGGCGCTGCGCAAGCTCGGCGCCGATATCGTCGACGCCCTCGTCGCGCAGGTCGTCCACCCAGGCATCCGACCGCTCCAGCGACGCATCGACGGCCGTCGGTGGCAGATCCGGGGCGAGGGCGGCGAGTTGGAAGGCGCGGCGGGCGTGATCCGTCGGCGGAGTGGCGGTGATCGCCGCGCGGGTGGTCGCCGACACCGGCGTGGCCGACGCGTCGGAGGAAGCGCCGCGCCACACAAGGGCGGCGCCGGCGAGGAGGCCGGTGGTGGCGATCCACAGCAGCGGAGCAGAAGTAATTCTCATCGCGCTACTCCGTCGGGAAGCCGGAGCCCAGCGTCGCTTCGATGCTGTCGAAGTCGACCGCCGAGATCGTGACGACGTTGTAGATACAGGCTACCTCCTGCCCTCCGCCGGAGCTGACATAGGTCTCGTCGACCCGAAGGGTTGAACCATCCAGATCGATGTGATCCATCGCCAGCCAGTCGTGCACGCTGGGGCACATGGGCAGGTACGAGATCAACGCCACCCGGCCAGTGAGATCGACGTCCGGCACGTCCTTGCCGAAGGTTTCCGTGAAGGTCTCCGTGAACTCCGATGCTGATGAAGTGGATACCACCACCAGGGATGCCTCGTCGCACATCATCGGGCCATTGCCATCTTTCAACCCACATCGCATGTCAGGCGACACCGACCCGGTCGCCACCTCGGTGAATGAAATCCCATCGTCACCGGTGTCCCCACCGTCGCCGACACCTCCGCCATCGCCGGTGCCGGCGTCGCCCCCGCCGTCTGCCGCAGTACCCGAGTCGGCACCATCATCGGGTTCGCCACAGCCCACGCCCAGCGCGGCCGAGATCATGATCAGGTCGAAGATGTGCATGGTGGTCTCCTTCACTGGACGCCGGTGTCGGGGCCGTCGGCGTCATCGCGGTCGCGGTCTTCCCAGTAGAAGGCGACGAAGACGTCGCGCTTCTGCTCACCGTAGTAGTCGCTGGGATCCGCGTTGCTGGGGATGTCCAGCCCGGTGACGTCGATGTGCCACTTGTTGCCGGGCAGCAGGTCCCCGGTGTCGAGCTGCAGCCGGTGGGCGTCCGGCGCGGTGGATGCATGGTTGGTGCACAGGCCACCATCCTTGCAGATGCGGGTCCGCACTTCGGACATCGTCGCCCCCGAGTAGTTGAGGTTGGGTTCGTACCACCACACCGCCGCCTTGAACAGGTCCACGGGCAGGGGGATGTCGTGGTTCACTCCCGCCGTGTCCGGGTTCAACGGCGCGGTCCAGGTCTCGCCGTCGGCGACGGTCCAGGCCCGCCAGTCCACCCGCCATGGGGCGTCCATGCCGGCAGCGTTGAACATGCGCATGCGGATACGGCCCGCACCCCAGAGGGTGTCGACGGGTGCGCCGTAGCCCTTGGTGCCCGACTCGAGCTGACCATCCCCCATGAGCAGCATGAAGGCGTGGATCAGCCCGACGTCGTTGGCCACCGCGGCGCCGTAGCGGTCGATGAGGTGGTGCTTGAGGTTGGCGGCGGCGCCGGCAACGACAGGGGCGGCGAAACTTGTGCCCGTATGTCCTGAACCCCCATAACTGTCGTCGTACTCAACCAGGCCGGAAGAGCGGCCACCCGCCGCAGTCAGGTCGATGATTGCGTTGTCATCCACCCCGCCTCTGCGCGACGAATTGCCCCAGATACTCCCAGTGTTGAGGTTCGACGCCGTGTGGTCATACCCCCCCACCGAGAAGGTCCCCGCCGCCGGCGATGGCGGCCACACCGTGCACGACGAACCAGCGTGCCCCTCGTTCCCCGCCGCGTGGACGAAGAAGATCCCGGCGTGGTACAGGTCGTTGGCCCGAATATTCCGCGTGTGCACCGGTGCGCACCGAACACACAAACCACACCCCGCCGACAGGTTGACGATGTCCACATTGAGGTCGACGGCGTACTCCATCGCCGCATCGATACCGCCGCTGTCCGAATCGATCGCCGCAAACGACGACTCCGTCGTCATGCCCGTCCGAGCCTTCCGTTCGGTCGGGGTGGTCACGCTGGTGTCCTGCAGGTCGGTCAGGTCGGCGATGAGCTGACCGGCGACCCGGTTACCGTGCTGCTTGGCGGTCGTCGTGGTGCCCACCGGATCGCTCACCCAGGCCGACCCGTCCCACACCCACTGGTCGGTCAGGCGCCGCCCGCCACAGGACAGCGGCGGGCCGCAGTCCTTCCACGCCGGGTGGTCCACGTCGACCTTGGTGTCGATGACCCCGACGAAGATGTCGTCGACGGTGCTGCGGCCGCTGCCCTGTTCACCGTCCAGGCCATTGTCCAGGTACTGCGTGATCTGCGAGGCGTCACGGATCTCTTCACCCCGGTTGGTGGCCAGGTACATCGGCGTAGTGAGCTGTTCGATGCGGGCGACGTCGGCGCTGGCGGCCAGGGCTTCAACCAACGCCGGCGGGGCCGACAGGTCGACGGCGTTGACCAGCCAGGTGTGTCCAAGGACCACGGCGCCCGCCGCTTCGGCCCGGGCCAGCAGGTCGGCCTGCAACCCGTCGATGAGCGTCTTGCGCGCTTCGATCGCCAGGGTGCGTGCTTCCAGCCGGTCCAGGACGAAGGCCGGGTCCGTTTCCAGCAGCCCCGGTCCGATGTCGGGCAGGTCGAGGGCCGGCTGTTCGGCCAGCATGACCCGGATGTCCATGGTGTCGGTCGCCCGGGCGGTGGACAGCCAGTCGGTCACCGCGTCATCGACGAAGGTCGTCGGTGCGGGCAGCGTCGCGGCGGCGGCCCGGCGGGCCACGAAGGCGTCCTGTTCGGCCGCCGTGGCGTCGGGGTGTACGTCGAGCCAGGCGGCGAGCAGCTCGTCTTCGGACAGGACCACGGGGTCGATGCGCACCACCTGCACGTCGGACACGACATCGGCACCCTCTTCGGCCTGCGACGTCGACCCGATGATCTCGTAGCGGCCCCCGTCCGGGTCGGTGAGCGCCCCGAAGGTCACGGTGAACGGCGTGCCATCGCGCAGCGTGACCACGTTGCTGCCCGAAGACGTCACCGCCGACGACCCATCCGCCGCGACCCGGAGCTGCTGGCGATAGATCACCTCTCCCCCACTCGCCGCGGCCGACAGCGCGGCCCCGGTGTCGGCCGCACCGGTGTCGGCGCTCCACGCCACCTGCGGCACCCCGAGCGCCCCCAGCAGGAGCAGGACGCCGACCGAAGGCCGCGGACCACCCCCACGATGGCCGTCAGGCCAGGCTACGTGAGGCGAGCGAGCGAGCGAGCGAGAAACGTACCATGTTCGGGACCTCCTGCAACAGGATAGCGCGTTCTGGCGGACTGTGTCCGACTTTTTCGAGGAATCCCGGCTCGTCGGCGGTGTGGGCCGTGGTCCCGGCCTTTCGGCTGGCCACCGCCCTTCTCCGGGCCATCGACAATCAGGGCCCGACCGCGACCCGGTCCAGCTCCGCCCGGACCATGGGGATCCGGTAGAGCTGGTCGACGGCGTAGCGGGAGGCGTGGAAGCTGCGCTGGCCGAACAGATCGCGGTGCGCGTCGGTGAAGGCCCGGGCCTGGGCGTCCGTCGGCCCCGCGGCCTCCAGGCGCTGCGTCAGCTCGGCGCCGATATCGTCGACACCTTCGTCGTGCAGGCGGTCCACCCCGGCATCCGACCGCTCCAGCGACGCGTCCACGGCTGCCGGTGGTGGCAATCCACAGTTGCGGAGCAGCGGGAAGTCTCCTGGCGCTACTCCGTCGGGAAGCCGGAGCCCAGCGTCGCTTCGATGCTGTCGAAGTCGACCGCCGCTATGGTGACGACGTTGTAGAGACAGGCTTCGACCTGGCCTCCGCCGGAGCTGACGTGCGTCTCGTCCACCCGAAGAACCGAACCGTCCAGATCGATGTGATCCATCGCCAGCCAGTCGTGCACGCTGGGACAGACCGGCAGGTACGAGATCAACGCCACTCGGTCGGTGAATTCGACATCCGGAGGACTCCCGCCGACGCTCTCAGTGAAGAGCGACTCAAACTCTGCCGACGACGCAGCCGACAGGACCACGAGCGACGACTCATCGCACATCGTCCCGGTCTTCGCCGCGTTCTCCACTCCGCAGCGCCCATCCGGCGAGACGGAACCCGACGCCACATCGGTGAACGAAATCCCATCGTCGCCAGTGTCACCGCCGCCATCGGCGGTTCCCGCGTCGCTCCCGCCGTCTGCCGCAGTACTCGTGTCCGTACCGTCGTCGGGTTCGCCACAGCCCACGCCCAGCGCAGCCGAGACCATGATCAGGTCGAAGATGTGCATGGCGGTCTCCTTCACTGGATGCCGGTGTCGGGGCCGTCGGCGTCGTCGCGGTCGCGGTCTTCTCCGCTGGCACATCATGTCCGACCCCTTCCAGGAATGCAATTTCACGGGATGCTCTATCACGGAAGACC
>RFKJ01000451.1 GCA_003694325.1 Deltaproteobacteria bacterium | reverse complement strand
TGTTGTCCCAGGTCTCGTCGACCACCCGGGTCGCCCGCCGGGCGGCGACCGTGGCGTCGGCGGACCGCGACTCGACCTCCTCGCCGGACATCCGGAACCGGAACATGCCGTGGACCTCGATGCCGGTGGCCCCGGCGGTCCGCAGCCGCTCGGCCAGCTCCTGGCGTGACCGGGCGCCGACCGGTGCCGGCGCGAAGGCCCGGGTCAACACCCGGAGGTGGTCCACGGTGGCGATGTCGTGGAAGCTGATCCCGCCGACGTCGAGGCGACGCAGCTCGCTGCCCAGCTCCTGGGCGCCCTCGCCCCGGTCCATGAACCGGATGCGGATGTCGTTGATGTAGACCTGGTCCTCGACGGCGATGAGGTGCACGACGCCGAGCACCTGGATCAGCCGCTCCACCACCCGCGCCAGCTCGGCCAGGGGCTTGTTGAAGACGTTGTTGTCGATCTCGTGGACGCGGGTCAGGCGGATGAGTCCGAACAGCAGGCGCACCACCTGGTGGCCCTCGTCGCGGACGATGGCCGCCAGCTCGCGGTCCTCGCTGGCCCGGGCGCGGTCGAGGGCGTCGCCGAGGTTGCGCTGGGCTTCGTCCAGCTCGTCGCGGGGGCGGGGCTCAGGCATCGGCCAGCTCCCGGCGCCGGCGGGCCAGGGTCCGGACGCAGTGGTCGGCCAGCGCCGAGCCGGCTCGGGCCTCCAGCCAGCGGATGGTCTGTTCGTGGCGCTCGTCGGGGAGGAGCCCCAGGCCGGTGACCGCGGCCCACTGGAGCCGGCCGTGCCCCAGGGGGTCGCTGAAGATCCGCTTGATGAGGCTCTTGGGGCGGATCCACTCGGTCATGGTGGCGGCCGCGCGGCTGGGGTTGAGGGCGACGAGGGCCTGGGCGTATGCATCGGCCTCCCGGGCGGACATGTCGGTGGACCGGCGGACCAGGACGTCCTCCATCGGCTTGAAGGTGTTGGGAAACTTGTGCCGGGCGAGCATCTGGATGGCCTGGATGCGTACCTCCTCGATGCCGGCGTCCAGCAGGCGCAGCAGGCGGGGCCGCAGGATGGCTTCGTCGTCGAGGCGGTCGAGGATCTTGATGGCCTGGAACAGCAGGTCGGGTTCATTCCGCTCGATGGCGATGTCCAGGGCCTCCTCCCGCAGGGAGGGGGCGGCGTCGGACACCGCCCGCAGCAGGTCGGCGGCGATGTCGTCGGGCTGGGTGCGCAGGCCGGCCATCACCGCGTCGGGGTCGGCGTCCAGGAACCGGCTGACCAGCAGGCGCCCGATCCGCCGGGGCGTCCGGTCGCGCTCGGCGGCCAGGGCCGCCAGGCTGGTCTGGAGGTGATCGCCCGGCAGGTTGTCCAGCAGCCAGGTGAGCTGCGGGGGGATCTCCTGCTGGGTGGGGGGCATCGAGTGCAGGATCCGGCACAGGGCCCGCAGGTCGATGAACCCGGTGAGCAGCCGCTCGAACAGCGCCGGATCGTGGCGCCGCACGCGGGCCAGGGACCGGACCATCTCCACCAGCCGGTCGAGCTGCCCCTCCGACAGCAGGAAATCGCGGATCTCGTCGACGACGTGGCCGATGTCCTGCCAGGTCGTGGGATCCGTCGGGTCGAGCACCAGGGTGACCAGCTCGTCGATGAGCGTGACGCACTCCTCGGGGAGGACGCGGGAGCTGGTCTCGTGCAGGACCGCTTCGAGCATCGCCGGGGGGATCGGCCGGTAGCGCAGCTCGCCGCCCTTCATCGGGCGGGGCATGGGGCGATCGAAGTCGCGGGGGGCGTCGACGTGGGAGCCGGCCCCGCGGGCTCCCCCGGCTCCACCTCTTGAGGCGCCGACGTCCTCGTCGTCGTCTCCATCATCGTCTTCCGGGACGAAGCCCTCGACGGCGACGACCTCGATGTTCCGGAACCCCGCCTTCCACAGCAGGGTGACGATGTCCTCCTCCTGCTGGCGAACCCCGGTGTAGCGGATGGAGAGGATCTGCAGGAGGGTGAGCAGCTCCTCCCACTCGACCCCGGGGCCGATGGTCAGGCGGCGCAGCCCGTCGCGGAACATGCGGAAGGCCAGCGAGCGCTCCCGGTCGTGCTCGAGGTAGACGACCTCTCCTTCGAAGACCATCTCGAAGGGGCGGACGACCAGCTCGATCCCCCGCGGGTGCACGGCGCTGACCCCGTGGACCGCGGCCATCATGTCGTTGCGGTAGCTCTCGAGGAAGGCGCGGATGGCGGCGTTGCGGTGGTCGTAGAGCAGGAAGCTGCGGGCGGCCCGGGCCAGGGAGCGCAGCCCGCGGTCGACGAGCATGCCCAGCTCGCTGCGGGCGACCGAGCGCTCCGGCCGGAGGAGGAATTCCTCGAGGCTCTCGACCTCCTCCTCGGCGGTCTCCTCTCCCTCCTCGGCGGTCTCTGCGGCGGATCCCTCGGGGGAGGAGGCGGCCGGGGAGGCCGGGCCCGGTGCGGGTGCGGCCGCTGTCCGGCCCCCGGCGCCTTCCGTCGGATCGGCGCCCTCCGTCGTCGGAACGGCGGGGTCGCGGGGAGGGGGATCGGCGGTGCCGTCGGGTTGCTGCATGGGACGCCTTCCTGCCACCGGCAAGCCTACACCAGGTCGTCGGGCGGGTCGGCGACAAGGCCCGTCGTCCGCGGCGTTCGGGAACGCCATGCCGCAGGGCGGGGCGGCCGGCGGGGCGGCGGGATAGCGGGGCCCT
>RFKJ01000450.1 GCA_003694325.1 Deltaproteobacteria bacterium | reverse complement strand
CTCGCCTCCCTCGCCGTGCTGGCCACCCTCGGCTGCACCACCGACCAGGGCGTCAGCCGGATCCCCGCCGCGCCCATCGTCACGCTGGGTTCACCGGGCGACGTGCTGCGCCAGGGCACCGGCCCCATCGAGCTGCTCGGCACGGTGTCCGACGAGTGGGATGAACCCCAGGACCTGCGGATCGCCTGGGAGATCGACGAAGTCGAGGTCCACTACGGAGCGGCCGACGCCGACGGCCACACGACCTGGCAGCTCGACATCGACAGCCTCGGCTTCGGTCCCCACCAGGTGCGGCTCTACGCCCAGGACAGCGACGGGGACATCGGCAGCGACCTGACCACCTTCGAGGTCTGGGGCCCCATCGGCGCACCCGACGTGCAGATCACCTCCCCGGAGGACGGCGCCACCTTCGCGCCGGGGACGACCATCACCTTCCAGGGCGTCGCCAGCGACGCGTCAACCCCGGCCGACGAGCTGGTCTTCGCCTGGGAGAGCGACCGGGACGGCCCGCTGGAGGGCGCCATCTCCGCTGACGGCAAGTCCATCGTCGTCGCGGAGGGGCTCAGCGACGGCACCCACCACATCACCCTCACCGTCACCGACACCGAGGGGGATGTCGGCAGCGACAGCATCGAGGTGACCCTCGCCGACGACGTCCCCGACGACCCCATCGACGCCGAGCCGGGCGACCTCGTGTTCAGCGAGATGATGATCAACCCCCAGGTCGTCGCCGACGAGGTCGGCGAGTGGGTCGAGCTGTACAACACCGCCGGCTACCCCATCGAGATCGCCGGCTACACCTTCCGCGACGACGACTACGACTACTGGGTGCTGGAAGGGTCCATGGTGGTCCAGCCGGGCAGCTACTTCGTGCTCTGCGCCGACATGGACCCGTCGGTCAACGGGGGCGTCCCCTGCGACGGCTGGTTCCTCCGCGACCCGGACACCCCGGGGCTGGCCCTGGCCAACGGTCCCGACGAGGTCGTGCTCATGCGGCCCGACGGCGTCGAGATCGACTGGCTGCACTACGACGACGAGTGGTACGTCCCGGCCGTCGCGCTGGGGGTGGACCCCGCCTACCTCGACAGCGGCGACAACGACGACCGCTCCCACTGGTGCAACCAGCGGACGGTCATGACCGACGGCGGCGAACCGGGGACCCCCGGCATCGAGAACGACCCCTGCTGAACCCGGCGCCGGGGACGGGCGGACCTCCCCGCCGGGTTCGAACGTGGCAGACTGCCCCCAATGGGCCCGACCCCCGCGCAGGCGCGCGTCGGGCCGGGCTCCACGCCTTCCACGGAGAGGCCTCCATGCTGCGCATCCTCATGCTCGCCCTGCTGCTGTCCCGCCCCGCCTCGGCCGGTGAACTGGCCGGGGTCACCCTCCCCGACACCGCCACCGTCGGGGGCCAGACCCTGGTGCTCAACGGCATGGGGCTCCGCGAGAAGTACTTCGTCGACGTCTACGTCGGGGGCCTCTACCTGCCCTCCCGCACGACCTCGGGAGAGACGGCCATCGCCGAGCCGGGCCCCAAGCGCATCGTGATGCACTTCATCTACAAGACGGTCACCCGCGACCAGATGGCCGAGACCTTCGAGGAGGGGATCGCCAAGGTGGAGGGCGGCGAAGCCCTCGCCCCCCGCATGCAGAAGCTCGAAGGGCTGCTCACCGACGTGCACAAGGGCGACGAGGTGGTGCTGGACTACATCCCCGGCACCGGCACCGTGCTGTCGATCAACGGCACCACCAAGGGCACCATCGAGGGAGAGGACTTCATGCGGGCCATCTGGAGCATCTACGTCGGCCCCAACCCGGCCAACCAGAAGCTCAAGAAGGGCATGCTCGGCGGCGCATGACGCGCGGCGGCCCCGCTCCGGCCGCGGCGGCCCGCCCGCCGGTCACTCCTCGATGTCGACCTCGATGACGTACCAGTAGGCCGCCCCGCCCCCACCGGAGGAGTCGGGGATCACCTTGACGTACCAGGTGCCGCCCTCGGTCGGCGACGGCTCCAGGTGGGGATCGAGGTCGTTGGCGCCGTTGGTCGTGCTGCCGCTGGCGGCGCGAAACAGGGTGGTGGCGTCGGGCTCGTAGAACTCGGCGCGCACGTCGGCGGGGCTGCCGTAGTACCAGGCGTCCACGTCGATGGTGACCGGGGCGCCGCCCTCGGGCAGCTCGATGGCGTACCAGTCGATGTCGGTGGTCGAGTTCATGAACGCCAGCCGCCGATCGCCCGAAGTGATGGGCTCGGCGCGGGTGGCGCTGTCGTTGTCGGACCCCTCCTCGCTGGTCCACTTCACCGGCGCCTTGACCTCGCTGGCCATCAGCTCCCACCGGTAGCTGTCCCCTGAACGGGTGTAGGTCTCCGAGAGGGTGACGTAGAAGCCGTAGTCGTCGTCCACCGGGAAGATGAGGTCGGTGTCGGTGGAGGTGGGGTTGCCCAGGCGGGTGGCGGCGTAGGGGCCATCGGTGGCCGCCACCGTCAGGGTCAGGTCGGCGAGGCTGCCGATCTCGAAGGCCCGCCCCCAGACCCGCAACCAGCCGGCCCGGTCGTTCTCGAAGTAGAAGATCTCGGTGAGATCGTCGGGGTCGGAGAACACCCCGCAGGCCCACTGCTCCATCGGCAGGTCCTGGGCGTTGCTGTAGGGGCTGTTCGGCTCGACCTCGGGGACGTCGCACGGGGGGGGCGGCCCGGTGTCCACCGGGCCGCTGTCGTCCGGCCCGCCGCTGTCGCCGACCGCCGAGCCGTCCCCGTCCTGGGTGGGGTCGCCCACCGGCACCTCGACGCAGGCGGTCGGGTTGCAGGCGGCCAGCAGCAGGAGGAGCGAGATCACCATGCCGTCAGCGTAGCCCGCGCGGCGGGCAGGTGCCGTCGGCCGACCCCGGGTGGGCCGAGGGGGGCCGTTCCGGCGGTCCTCGCGGCCACTGGCTATGATGCGGGCCGGAGATCGGAGGTCAGGATGCGCAGCCCACGCCGCCACCGGGCGGCCCGCCGGACGATGCTCGCCTCCGCGGTGGTGGCCGCGGGTGCCGGGTCCGTCGGCGGGCTGTCCTGCCAGGGCCCCGACAGCGACCTGACCGTCCTGGTCCCGACGGCGGTGGCCGCGCCCGACCACATCGACTTCGGTGGGGTGGTCGTGCCCTACTCGGCGGCCGCCGAGATCCAGCTCATCAACGCCGGCCGCGCCACCCTCGATGTCCAGTCCATCTCGGTGACCGACACCCACGGCGTCTACACCGTCAACCCTCCCACGGCCTCCATCGCCCCCGACGACAGCGTCCCGGTCGTCGTCACCTTTCAGCCCGCCACCTACATCGACTACTCCGCCTCGCTGGTCATCCAGTCCAACGACCCCGAGCACCCGACCCTGACGGTCCCGATCACCGGCGAGGGCATCGACGGCGCCGTGCCCGAGCTGAGCGTGGACACGCTGTCGGTGGACTTCGGCGAGGTCCCGGTGGGCGACCGCGCCCAGGGGGTGTTCACCATCACCAACACCGGCACCGGGCCGCTGACCCTGCTCGAAAGCTCCGGCCTCGCCGACACCGGCCCGTTTTCGGTGCTCAGCGACCCGGCCGGCCAGACCCTGGAACCCGACGCCAGCTTCCCGGTCGTGCTGGAGTACGCGCCGACCGACACCGAGGGGGACTGGGCCACCTTCACCGTCGACAGCAACGACCCGGTCCGCCCCTCGCTGGACATCGCGCTGCTGGGCAACGGCGGTGGGGCACTGCCGGTGGCGGTGATCGACGCGCCGTCCGACGCCGCGCCCCTCGACACGCTGATCTTCGACGGCAGCGGCTCCTACGATCCCGGTGGCTTCGAGCCCCTCACCTACACCTGGACCCTGTTCGAGCAGCCGGCCGCCAGCACCACCGCCCTGTCCGACACCGCCGCCGTCGCCCCCTCCCTGTTCATCGACGCCGCCGGCGTCTACACCGTGGCGCTGCAGGTCGAGAACTCCATCGGCCTGCAATCCGAGGTCGTCTCCCACACCCTGGCGGCGGTGCCGACCGAGGACCTCTACGTCCTGCTGTCGTGGAACACCGCCAACTCCGATCTGGACCTGCACCTCGTCCAGGACGACCCCGCCAACTACTTCCACTCCCCCGAGGACTGCTGCTTCTGCAACCCCAACCCCGACTGGGGAGAAGGCGGCAGCACCGACGACGACCCCCTGCTCGCCCTGGACAACCGCGTCGGCTACGGCCCGGAGAACATCAACCTCCCCGACCCCCAGCCCGGCACCTACTACATCCGGGTCCACTACTACGACGACAACAGCGGCGGCGACACCGAAGCCACCGTCAGCGTCTACGTCGGCGGGGAGCTGAAGCAGACCTGGTCCCGGGTGCTGTCGCAGTACCAGGTCTGGGATGTCGCCAGCATCCGCTTCCCCGACGCCGAGATCGTGACCGAGGAAGCCGACCTGTACAAGTCGCCCTACATCCGATGCCAGTAGGAGCCTGCTTGCGCGCCCTTCCGCTCATCCCCGCCCTGCTGCTCGGCGGCGCCTGCGGCTCCGACGTCCAGGTCAACCGCCTGGTGCCCGACGTGGCCGTCGCCCCCGGTGCCCTGGACTTCGGCCGGGTCACCGTCGGCGAGGAGGGCATCCTCCAGCTCCAGGTGGCCAACGCCGGCACCGGGCCGCTCTCCGTCCACTCCATCGCCCTCGAGGACGCCGCCCTCAGCGAGGCCGGGGTCTACGTCGTGACCCCGCCGGAGCTCGAGGTTCCGGCCGGAGACTCGGCCGCGGTCGTCGTCTCCTTCGCCCCCGACGACTACCGGGTCTTCAGCAGCGCCATCCAGATGCAGACCAACGACCCGGAGGCGCCGCTGGTCGTCGTCCCGGTCCAGGGAGAGGGGGTCGACGGTGGTCCCGACATCGACGTCGAGCCCACCGGGCTCGACTTCGGCACCGTCGCGGTCGGCGACTCCGCCACCGCACTGTTCACCGTCTCCAACGTCGGCGACGCGCCCCTGCACATCGACCGCGACAGCCAGCAGGAGGGCTCCGGCGCCTTCGTCCTGGTCACCGATCCCCGGGGCGAGACGATCACCCCCGGGGGCAGCTTTGCGGCCCTGGTCTCCTACGCGCCGACCACCGACGCCGGCGACGCCGGCAGCCTGCGGCTCCAGAGCGACGACCCCGACGACCCGACCGTCACCGTCACCTTCACCGGCAACGGCGGGGCCACCGAGGAGTACCCGGTGGCGGTGATCGACGCCTTCAGCAGCGCCCACCCGGGCCAGACCCTCATCCTCGACGGCACCGGCAGCTACGACCCCAACGGCAACGAGCCGTTGACCTACGCCTGGTCGCTGGTGGAGCGCCCGGCCTCCAGCCTCGCCAGCATCAGCAACCCCTCCCTGGCCGCGCCCACCATCACCCTCGACGTCAGCGGCGGCTACGTCGTCTCCCTGCAGGTCCAGAACACCCTCGGGGTGGCCTCGGCCGTGGCGGTCCACTCCATCGAGGCCCAGCCCGAGGACAGCATCTACGTCGAGCTGACCTGGGACGCCGACGACGCCGACATGGACCTGCACCTGGTCGCCAACGACCCGGAGAGCTGGTTCTCGCGCGACGACGACTGCTGCTGGTGCAACGACAACCCCGACTGGGGGGTGGCCGGCGACAGCCGCGACGACCCGCTGCTGGCCGGTGACGTCAGCGACGGCGGGGGCCCCGAGACCATCACCATCGAGGACCCGGCCGAGGGCGAGTACTTCGTGCGCGTCCACTACTTCCAGGACAACGGCGCCGGCACCGCCCGGGCCACGGTCCGGATCTACGTCGCCGGTGAGCTGGCCGGCCGGTACAGCCAGCAGCTCACCCACAACCAGGTCTGGGAGGTCGCCTATGTGCGCTGGCCCCAGGGCTACGTGGTCGAGGAGGGCGGCGACCCCTACCCCAGCGACGAGCGGAGCTGCCGGATCTGAGCGGGGGCGGTGCGGCACCGGCCGGCCGAACCGACGGGGACGCGCAGGCGTGCTCAGCCCAGCGCGATCCCCTCGAGGATCCAGGTGCAGGCGTCCACGTTGCGGATCCGCTCCTGGTCGGAGCAGACGTGGACGACCGCCGACAGCAGGTCGGGGATCGCGCACTGCAACCGCCGCGGCCCGGCACAGCCCACGACCTGGGGCCCGTCCATGGCCAGGGCCATGACCGGCAGGTCGAGGGTGCCGGCGGCGAGGTCCACCCCGGACAGGTCGAGGAAGTCGGCGATGGCGACGTGGGCGCCCAGGTCCGGCAGCAACATGTTGCGGGAGCGGGTGCCGCTGCGGACGATGAGGTTGCCCGGCCACAGGCTGCCGTCGGCTCGCTCGTGGCCGGTGGGTCGCTGGTTGCGCCGGCGAGCCAGCCGCGGGCCGAGGTAGGTGCTGCCGCAGACCCCCTCCCGCAGCAGCGGGATGGGCATGGCCGGCACGCCCCGGTCGTCGAAGGCCCGGGTCTCCAGCGCCCCCGGCGCCGCGGCGTCGTCGAGGATGTGCAGCCGGGAGCTGGCGACGCGCTGCCCGATCCAACCGGTGAGGAAGCTGGTGCCGGCCTCGATGGCCTCGCCCGAGAAGGCCGGGGCCAGGGCCGGGAGCAGCCGCGCCACCGCGAGGGGGTCGAGCAGCAGGGCGACGTTGCCCGTCGGCAGGGGTGCCTCCACCCCGTAGCCGGCCAGCCGCCGGGCGAGATCCACGCCGAGGGGGACGCTGGCGACGTCGGCGAAGTGCCGGCTGTCCACCGCGTCGGTGAGGACCTGCCCCGTCCGCCGGTCGCGGACCGTGCCGGTCAGCTCGAAGCGGCTCGACCGCTCCGTGGCCACGACGCCGCGGGTCGAGCGGAAGGAACGGGTCAGGACCCGCTCCCGGTAGACGAAGGACTCCGGCTCGATTCCCTCCGCCGCCCCCTCGGCCCCTTCGAGGTTCGACTCGATGACCTCGACCCGGGCATCGTCGTCCATGACCTCCAGCCGCGGATCGAGGATCCCCAGGCCCCGGTCCGGCACGTCCAGTCGCACCGCCGGGCCGTCATCGGGATCCGGCGAGGCGGCCGCCGCCCGATCCATTGCCCGCCGCGCCACCTTGCCGGGGTCCACCCGCGAACGCCGGGTCAGCGCCACCCGGCCGACCGCGCCCCGCCGGTCGACCACCCGCACCGAGGCCTCCCAGACCTCCGCCGGCTCCTTGCGGGTCCGCCCGTTCCGGTCGGCGGACATGGAGATCTCGGTGCCCTCGACGATCAGCACCTCGACGTCGGTGGCCCCCGCATCGCGGCATGCCTGCAGGAAGGTGGCGGTGTCTGGACGGGGGTCGCGCATCAGGAACTCCGGGCGGGCAGGACTCGGAGCGGGCGAGCCGGACTCGCGAGCCGTGCGGCGGTGCCCTATCCTGTCGGGCCATGCGCGACGGAAGCCCCCCGCCGGTCCCCGCGTCGCGGCGGTCGACGCCGCGGCAGCGCGTTCTCGTCGCCGTGACCGCCGCGATCGCCGGGGTACTCGCCGCGGGCAGCATCGGGGCGACCCTCGCCTGCGGCGGACACCCCGCCAGCCCGGCGGCCACCGGGCCACGCCCGGTCGGCACACCGCCCCCCGGACGGGTGGTGGCCATCGGCGACCTGCACGCCGACCTCGACGCCGCCCTGGCCACGCTGCAGCTCGCCGGCGTCGCCGACGCGACCGGTCGCTGGACCGGTGGGACGACGGTGCTGGTCCAGACCGGGGACCTGACCGACCGGGGCCCGGACAGCAAGGAGGTCATCGAGCTGTTGATGTCCCTGCGGCAGCAGGCCGCCGATGCCGGCGGGCGGGTCGTGCCCCTCCTCGGCAACCATGAGCTGATGAACATGATGGGCGACTGGCGCTACGTCACCCCCCAGGACATCGCAGACTTCGGCTCCGTCGATGCCCGGCGGGCGGCCTTCTCCGTCGACGGCAGCCTCGGGCGCTGGCTCATCGAGCTGGATGTCGCCGCCCTGGTCGATGACACCGTGTTCGTCCACGGCGGTATCGGCGAGCGCTTCGCCGCGCTGGGGGTCGCCGGCATCAACGCCCAGGTGGATCGGGCGCTGCACGGCCAGGCCCCCCCCGACATCCTCGGGGAGGACGGACCCCTGTGGAACCGCGCGCTGGTCATGGCCCCCGAGCCGCTGGCCTGCGCCGAGCTGGGCCGATCGCTGGCCGCGCTGGGGGCCCGGCGGATGGTCGTCGGCCACACGCCGCAGCCCGACGGCCGCATCCTGTCGCGCTGCAACGGGCAGCTCCTCGACATCGACACCGGCATCTCGCCCTACTACGGCCGACACCTCGCCGCCCTCGAGATCGTCGACGGCGATGCCCGGGCCATCTACCCGGAAGGCACCGCGGACCTGCCGGATCCCTGAACCCGGCCCCAGCGCCGCCACGCTGTTGCACAGTCGACGCAACCACCGGCACCCCGGCCACCGGGCCAACGGTTAGGCTCGCCCGCCCGCACCCGGGGTCTTCCAGCCCGCCCGACCGGGCGTTCCGTGGAGCCACCATGCCGATGTCGGCGAAGATCGAGCGCGTCAAGCAGGCCGCCTCCGACCTCGAGGCGATCGAGGGCATCGACCCCGAGGTGTTCCAGCACTTCGTCGCCAACGCCGCCCGACAGCTTCGAGCCCCCTTCCTGGTCCACCACTCGCCTGCCGACGCTGCCCGCCTGCTCCGGGAGACGCTGGCCCGGGCCCGCCAGTACCAGGGCACCGCGCCGCGGGTCGACTACGCCATCGAGGGACGCAGGGTCCACCTGTGGACGACGATGCCCGACCAGCCGTTCATCGTCGACACCCTCCGCCTCATGCTCAAGAACGCCGGCTGGGAGTACATCGCCGGGTTCAACCTGATGGTCGGGGTGCGCCGGGACGAGAACGGCGCCATCGTCGACATCGGACCCGACGCCGGCCCCCTGGAGAGCCTGACCTACTTCGAAGCCGAGGTCTCCGACCCGCGGGACGTAGAGGCCGCTGCGGAGCGGCTCCGCGGCAGCCTCACCCTGGCCCAGGCCATGGTCGCCGACTTCCACGCCATCACCGACCTGGTCGACCGGGTCTCGGTCCGCCTCAAGCGGCGCGTCGCGCAGATGCCGCACCTCGCCGACGACCTCCGGGAGACCGCCGACTTCCTGCAGTGGCTCCTCAACGACAACTTCGTGTTCATGGGCGCGGCCATGGGCGAGGAGCGGCTGGGCATCGCCCGGCAGGAGCTGAGCCGGATCTGGCCCTGCGACGACCTGTTCACCTGGAACGGCGACCGCGCCGAGCAGCTCGTCTGCGTCCGCAAGGGCCACCTCGAATCCCGCCTGCACCGCGCCGGCCGGGTCGACGAGATCAAGGTGCGGATCCCCAACGCCGACGGCTCCTACGAGGAGCTGCTGCTCCAGGGCATGTTCACCTACCGGGCCGTCACCCAGCCCAGCCGCCAGGTCCCCTGGCTGCGGCGGATGCTCAGCCACATCCTCTCCGCCGAGGACAGCCAGCCGGGGACCTACCGGTACAAGGGCATCGCCAACGTCTTCGACAGCCTGCCGACCGAGTTCCTGTTCACCGCCGACGAGGACGAGGTCGCCGGCATCATCGAGCGGGTGCTGGAAGCGGAGATCCAGCAGGATGCCCGCGCCTACGTGGTGCAGCGCTCCCAGGACGACGTCACCTTCGCCCTGGTCGCCATGCCCAAGTCCCGCTTCTCGGAGGGGCTGCGCGAGCGCATGGAGGGGCTGCTGCTGGACGCCACCGGCGCAACCTACTGCGATCACGGCGTGTTCGTCGGCCGGTTCGACACCATGCTGGTCCACTTCTACCTGACCGGCAGCCGGAAGCTCAGCGACGAGGACATCGACGAGCTGCTCGCCCGGCTCACCGACCTGGCCACCCCCTGGGAGGAGCGGCTCATCGGGGCCGCCACCGAGCGCTTCGGCTCCGCCCGGGCCTCGGAGCTGATGGCTCGCTACGCCACGGCGTTCGACGAGAGCTACCGCCTGTACAACGACCCGGCGCGAGCCGTCTCCGACATGGAGATCATGGAGCGCCTCGGTGAGCGCAAGCCGCTGCTCGCCGACCTGTTCCGAGACAAGGACGGCCGGATCAACCTGCGGGTCTACCAGGCCCGGGACGTGCTGCTGTCCGACATGCTGCCGGTGCTCGACGACTTCGGGCTGATCATCATCGACCAGTACAGCAACACGGTCGAGGTGCGCGACGGGCCTTCCATCAACCTCGACACCTTCCGGCTGGCCGGGGTGTGGGGCGTGCCCGACGACAAGGTGATGGCCCAGGCCGCCGAGCTGGTCGCCGGCGTCGAAGCCGTCTTCGCCCACGACATGGACGACGACGTCCTCAACCGGGTGCTGCTCCGGGCCGCCATCCCGTGGCAGGCGGTGGACATGATCCGCGCCTACCTCGGCTACGCCCGGCAGCTCGGCCTGGGCTACACCCTGGTCCGGCTGCAGGAGCTGCTGCTGGCCCAGCCGGCCCTGGCCTCCAAGCTCTGGGAGCTGTTCGAGGCCCGGTTCAACCCCGACCTGCCCGGTGACCGCGCCGCCCGCTACGCCGAGGTGGCCGACGAGTACCTGCTGCTCCTGCGTGGAGTCGACGACCACGACCAGGACGTGGTCTTCCGGACCCTCTACAACCTCGTCGACAGCTCCCTGCGCACGAACTTCTACCGCCCCGACCGCAAGATGTGGTCCATCAGCTTCAAGGTGGACTGCAGCAAGGTCCGGCACATGCCGGAACCGCGGATGAAGTACGAGATCTACGTCCACCACCGCGCGGTGGAGGGGTTGCACATCCGCGGGGGTGACATCGCCCGGGGCGGGATCCGGTGGTCGGACCGGTCCGACTACCGCCAGGAGATCCTCGACCTGGTCACCACCCAGATGGTCAAGAACGTCCTCATCGTGCCGGAAGGCGCCAAGGGCGGCTTCTTCCTCAAGAAGAGTCCCAGCGACCGGGCCGAGCGCCGCAAGCGGGCCGACGACATGTACGAGGTGTTGATCCGCGGGATGCTCGACGTCACCGACAACATCGTCGATGGCAAGGTGGTGCACCCGCCCGGGGTGGTGCGCCACGACGGAGACGATCCCTACCTCGTCGTCGCCGCCGACAAGGGCACCGCCCACCTCTCCGACCGCGCCAACGCCATCAGCCGGGCCTACGGCTTCTGGCTGGACGACGCCTTCGCCAGCGGTGGCTCCCACGGCTACGACCACAAGGCGGTCGGCATCACGGCCCGGGGGGCATGGCGGACCGTCGCCCGTCACTTCCGCGAACTGGGGATGGATCCCTACAGCCAGGACTTCACCGCCATCGGGATCGGCGACCCGTCGGGGGACGTGTTCGGCAACGGCGTCATCGAGACCCCCCACATGCGGCTGCAGGCGGCCTTCAACCACCTGCACGTCTTCCTCGACCCCAACCCCGACCCCCGCCGGAGCTACGAGGAACGGGTTCGACTGTTCAAGGCCGCGCGGGGATGGGACGCCTATGACACCTCGCTCCTCAGCGAGGGGGGCGGGATCTACAGTCGGCGCGCCAAGAGCATCAAGCTGTCGCCGCAGGCCCAGAAGATGCTCGGCACCCTCGAGTCGGAGCTGCCGGTCGACGCCGTCATCCGCCTGATCCTGCGGATGAAGGTCGACCTGTTCTGGAACGGTGGCATCGGCACCTACGTCAAGGCGTCCTGGGAGAGCCACCAGCAGGCCAAGGACCCGACCAACGACGAGCTGCGCATCAACGCCGACGAGCTGCGCTGCCGGATCGTGGGGGAGGGCGGCAACCTCGGCTTCACCCCCGAGGCCCGCATCGAGTACGCCCTCAAGGGCGGGCGCCTGAACACCGACGCCATTGACAACAGCGGCGGCGTCGACATGTCCGACCACGAGGTCAACCTCAAGATCCTGCTGGGCCCGGTGGTGGCCCGCGGCGACCTGACCATGGAGGCCCGCAACGAGCTGCTGCGGTCCCTGACCGACACGGTCGCCGAGCAGGTCCTGCAGAACAACGACATCCACGGGCGACAGATCTCCCTGGACGAGATCCGGTCGGCCCGGGATCCGCTGTTCTTCTTCCCGACCATCCAGTGGGTCGTCGGGCGCAGCGGTCACTCCATCGCCGACCTGCACCTGCCGTCCCACGACGCCCTGAAGCGCCGGGCAGCGTCCCGGCAGGGACTGACCCGGCCGGAGCTGGCCGTGCTCCAGGCCCACGTCAAGATGCACGTGTTCAAGGACCTGATGCAGGACGACCCGGCCCTGATCCCCGACTTCGACACCAAGGTCCGCGAGTACTTCCCCCCGGCGATCCGACAGGCCTACGCCGACGAGATCCCGCGGCACATGCTCTACAAGCACATCGGGATGACGGTGGTGACGACCGAGGTCTTCGGCCACGCCGGCGCCACCTTCTTCCCCAGCCTGATGGAGCTGACCGGGGCCAGCGCCGCTAGGGTCGCCGCCGCGTGGTTCCGGGCCATGGAGCTGGTCGAGGTCGCACGCTTCCGGGAGCGCCTCAAGGCGACCACCCGGGACCAGACCGCGCGCTACCGGGCGTGGATCGCCCTGACCGACGCGGCCCTGCGCCTGGTGGCCACCTGGCTGTCCCCCGGCGAACCCGAGGTCACCCCCGAAGAACTCGACGCCGTGCGCGACGTGTTGCGGCGCCTGCCCAAGGTGCGGGGAACGGTCCACAGCGACCGGATCCAGGGGCGGCGCAAGAACTACGCCACGGCGGGGATCTCCAAGGAGATCTCGTCGCGGCTGGCCGCGCTGGGCGAGCTGACGGTGGCCCGGGAGATCCACCGCCTGCACACCGCCCATCCCGACGAACGGATCGGCCAGACCATCGTGCGCTACCTGGCCATCGGCGAGGCCAGCCGGCTGCTGCCGGCGGTGCGCGCGCTGGAGCTGCGGCGGACCCGGGAGCGGTGGGACCCGGTGGCCATGGCCATCCTGCGCAATCGCTACCTCGGCCTCATCCGCAAGCTGGTCGAGGTGGTCCCGGTCGGGCCGGAGGTCCGCCTGGGGGTCGATCGGCTCGCCCGTCGCCTCGCCCGCGAGGGAACCGGGGTGCTCGCCCCGCTGCAGCACGAGATGGATCGCATCCTGGGCGATGCGCCCGACCTGCCGACCCTGCTGGTGGCCGAAGAACGGGTGTACGCCTGGATCGCCCGCTTCGAGGCCGCTCCGCGCCCTTGAGCCTCCCCCTTCGCCGGGAGCGACGATGCCGCCGGCCGACCGCCACTGGGTGCTGATGCGCCACGGCGAGAGCGAGGCCAACGCCGGCAACTGGCTGGCCGGGCAGGTCGACACGCCGCTGACCCCCCGGGGGCGGGCCCAGGCCGATGCCGCCGGCGCGGCCCTGGCCGACCTGGACATCGGGCTGGTCGTCAGCAGCGACCTGCAGCGGGCGCGGGACACGGCCCGGCGGGCCATGGCCGCCCGGGCCGCGCTGCGCGGGGAGCCCCCGCTTCCGGTCGAGGAACACGGTGCGCTGCGGGAGCGTCACGCCGGGGAGTGGGCGGGCCGGGACCGCACCGAGCTGCGCGCCCGCGGCGAGCTGGTCCGGCTGACCACCTGGCGGCAGGCGCCGCCCGGGGGCGAGAGCCAGGCGGCGATGGCCGCCCGCATCCTGCCCTGCATGGTGGAGCTGGAGCGTCGTTCGGTCGATGGGGCGGTGCTCGTCGTCTGCCACGGAGGGGTGATCCGGATCCTCCTGGGACTGCTGGACGGGCGACCGCTGGATGATATCGGGTTCTTCGGCGTCCCCAACGCCCGTCCCATCCATCGGCACCTGTCGGCGAAGCGCTTTGCTTCCCTGCTGGATGCACGGGTGGACGACCTCTGGTAGACTTTACCTCAGGTGTCGTCTTGACACGCCAAGGCCAGCCATCCCGGCGGGCCAAGGAGGAACCATGAAGCGCACTTTCGTGTCCCTGTCGCTGCTCGCCCTCCCGATGACCGCATCGGCCGGCGTGGGCTTCACGGCCCACCAGAGCTGGACCTACAGCTCCCGCGGCTACTGGGGCTCCCCCATCAACCTGCCGTCGCTGGACATCACCAACAAGGGTCTGGTGGTCCAGATCCACGCCCTCGACCTGGTCGAGGCGCTCACCTACGAGAACCTCGATCTCGGCGTCGCGGTCTACAAGACCACCAAGGCCGGCCCGGTCAACGACAACTGGAAGGGCGTCTTCCAGCCCGGCGGTCGCCTGGAGCTGAGCACCAACTTCGACTTCGACCCGCTCACCGTGGGCGCGCTGTTCCAGCCGCGCCTGGGCTTCCAGAAGGCCGACGAGTTCGGCTTCGGCCTGTACGTCGTCCCGGGCATCGGCGCCGGCGTCACCCCCGATCCCGGTACCGGCGACACCGCCTTCGAGCTGATGGTCAGCGGTGGAATCCAGGTCGCGGCCTGGATGAAGTAGGCCCGGTCCCCCAACCCCGCGCGGCCCGCCCGGCACCGACCGCAGCGGGCCGTTTCGCGTCCGGTCGGTCCCCCCCGGCGCGCGATCCGGCGCGTTAGCCGCCGGCCCATGCCCCTCGTTCTCGCCAGCGGCTCACCCCGACGGCGGCAGCTCCTGACCGCCGCCGGGGTCGACATTCACGCCGTCCGTCCCCCCCAGATCCCCGAGGAGGCGCAGCCGGGCGAAGCCCCGGTGGCCTTCGCCCGCCGCATCGCCGTCGACAAGGCCAGCGCCGTGTCCGCCCCCGGGCACTGGGTCCTGGCGGCCGACACCGTGGTCCACCTCGACGGACACATCCTCGGGAAGCCGGAGGACGACGACGACGCCCGCCGGATGTTGACGGAGCTGTCGGGCCGCTGGCACCGGGTGACCAGCGCCTGGTGTCTGCGGTGGGGAGGAGGACCGACGCCCTCCCAGGGCCGCCTGCCGCGCATCCTGCGGGG
>RFKJ01000449.1 GCA_003694325.1 Deltaproteobacteria bacterium | reverse complement strand
GACACCCTGGTCGTCGACGACGTCCTGTCGATCCCCACCGACGTCGCCGGTACCACCGTCGGCGTGGCGGCCGGCTACGCCACGGCCCCCCGGCTGGTCCAGGCCGGGATCGGCCTGCGGGCCGACCTGTTGTGGCTGCAGCGATCCTTCGACCCGGCGCAGGGCCTCGAACCCCAGCACCTCGTCACCGTCACCCCGGGACTGGACCTGTGGGGCGGCCTGCGCCTGCGCCGGTTCGAGGTGGAGCTGGCCTGGCGGGAGCTGATCGTGGCCCACGCACTCGACGACGCCGTCCGCTCCTTCGGCATGCACCAGGTCCTGCTGAGCACGGGGTACCGGTTCTGATGCTGGCCATCCTCCTCTTTGCCTGCAGCGGCGACCTGTCCAACCGGATCTTCCGCGAAGACGCCGCTTTCGCCGAGGCCCTGCCCGACGGGGACCAGCTCGCCCTCGACCTCCCGGCGGAGGTCGACGAGGTGGGGGACGAAGCCGCCGAGCTGTACGCCCTGACCGTGGCGACCCTCGCCGGTGGCCAGCAGGTCCTCGACGGCGTCACCGACCTGACCGACGAGGTGCTCGCCACTCCACCCACCGAGCGGGGCGACGACTACCGGGTCTGGGGCCCGGTGCCCTCCGACGACGACCCCGACCTGTTCCTGCGGGTCGAGATGAGCCGGTCGTCCACCGGATCGACCTACACCTACGCCCTGCAGGTCGCCGAGACCTCGGCCGGCCCCTGGTGGGAGCTGCTCAGCGGCACCCACCTCGCCGGCTCCGAGGACGTGGCCCTGGGTACGGGGAGCATCGAGCTGGTCGACCTGGCCAGCGGAGACCGGATCCAGGTGGAGTACGACCTGCGGGCTCTGCGCACCGTGTCGATGGAGCGGGTGGACGGCGACGACGCCGGCCTGGGGTGGACCTGGACGGAGCGAGCCGACGGAGGGGGCGGACTGTCCTATGCCCAGCCGGCGGACACCTTCGGCTCGCTGTCCACCGTCGGGGCCACCGACCTCCAGGTCGACTCGGCATGGCTGCCGGATGGTGCGGGCCGCGGGGTCGCCCGGCTGTCCGGCGGCGCCTACGCCGGCAGCGACGTCGAGCTGGTGCAGTGCTGGGACCGCGCCGGAACCGTGACCTGGTCCTGGGACAGCGCCGGCTACACCGAGACCGTCGGCGACGAGTCGGCCTGCTCGCTCTGACGCGGCACCGGGATGACGCGGCACCGGGCCGGTGCGGCTCCGGCTCGACGCGGCTCCGGCTCGACGCGGCCATCTTCGGTGAGAGGCCGATCTTTTTCTTTCGGTTTTCGGGGGGTGGCGGGTCCAACAGGACGGAACCCCCCGCCACCTTCAACGAGGAGCCGACCATGACCCGCACGCTCTCCCTCGCCACCCTCCTGGCCCTGTCCGCCTGCGTCATCGACGACGGCTCGACGGCCGGTGAGACCGACCTGGATTCCCTCATCGAGGTCCTCCCCGACGACCGGGTGCTGGTGAACATGCCGACGGACGACGACAGCACGACGGCCCGCGCCGAGCTGGGCGAGTGGTCGGAGTTCTACCTGGTGACCGCCGACGCCACCGACAGTGTCAACGGGCTGATCGGCAGTGTCCTGCGGACGGTGGATGCCATCGTCCACAGCCCCCCGACGTCCTTCGACCGCGCGGCGATGGCTGCCACCTGGGGCCCGTTCAGCGACACCCTCGACCCGGTGGACACGATGCTCTACGTCGAGCGGGACGCCGACACCGGACTGACGACCTGGGTGTTCCTGCAGAAGTCCAAGGGGGTCGACGATGCCGAGTGGATCCCGGTCATCGCCGGAGAGGTGGACCCCGGGGCCACCCGCATCGCCAGCAGCGGGCGCTTCGTCATCGACTTCACGCAGATGCACGAGCTCGATCCCACGACCGACCAGCTCGGGGTGTTCTGGAGCGAGTACGACATCGCCCCCGACCTGGTGAGCGCCACCGCCGCGGTGGACGAGTGGCAGAACCTGGTCATCGACGATCAGCCCACCGCGGCCGCCTACGTCTACGCCCAGACCCCGGACGGCGACGGCCACATGGATCTTGCCTGGGAGGACGACTACCTCGGCGATGGCGAGATGGATGTCTACGTGCTCCGCTCCCGGTGGGATGCCACCGGCGCGGGCCGGGGCGACGCCGTGCTCGCCGAGGGCGGCGACGAGCTCGTCGGTGCGGTGACCGAGTGCTGGGACGACAGCTTTGCGCTGGTCTACCGGGCCGACACCTGGGAGGGCAGCGTGGGCGAGGTGCACGACTGCGTGTACACCGAGCCCGACTACGCCGAGTAGACCCCCTCTCACCGGGTCGAACACTGGAAGCCTGGGAAGCAGCCGGCCGCCCGTCCCCCAGGGGAGGGGCGGCCGATGCCATGGTGGCAACGGGGCCGGGCCGTGCCTTCCGGTACCGAACGAACATTGTGAGGCACCGGTTGGAACCCGGCCCGCCGAACGGCGTCAGGGTTCGATGATTGCCCGCACCCGGGCGGCGCGTCCCCGTTGGCCGGCTGCCGCCGCCTCGTGGGCTGCGCCGGTCACCAGGTCCTGGACCTCGACCAGTTGCAGGCCGCTGGGGATCAGCAGGCGACCGAGGTCGGCAAACGCGATGTCGAAGCCGTCCCAGTCGCCGCGCGACGCGGCGATGGCCAGGGCCAGGGCGGCGGCGCGGGCCCGAAGCTGGAACCGGGGCGCCTGTCCGCCGCCGGCGGCGTGCATCAACCGGGTGGACTCGGCCGTATCTCCCCGAGCCAGGGCCAGGCGGGCCCGGCCGAGGCGGCAGTCGGCGGCCAGCTCCGAGCCGGCCCGGGTGTAGATCCGCTGCGCTCGGCGGAACCGCTGCTCGGCGACATCGAGGGCGCCCTCCAGGCGGGCGGCCTCGCCGCCCAGGCGCAGGCAGTGGGCTTCCCCCTGGCGGTGGTTCCGGTCCCGGTAGACCTGGATGGCCGTGGTGAGGAATTCCATGGCCCGGTCGGGGGCG
>RFKJ01000448.1 GCA_003694325.1 Deltaproteobacteria bacterium | reverse complement strand
GGCCGGAGCATCGACGTCGACGCCGAGGCGATGCCGGGCATGGCCGCCGACGCCGCCCCCGGGCGGGCTCGGGCTGCCCGCAAGAGCCGGGCGGGCGGCCTGCCCGCCGCAACCCCGGCCGCCGAGCCGGTCTCGGCCGAGCCGGTGACCATGTACGGCACCAGCGAGACCTACACCGACTACGGGGTCAACCCGTTCACCATGGTGGCCGACGACGCCCTGTCCACCTTCTCGATCGACGTCGACACCGCCAGCTTCACCATCGCCCGCAAGAAGATCGAGGCCGGGGTGCTGCCGCCTCCCGAGGCCGTGCGGGTCGAGGAGTTCGTCAACTACCTGGACTACGGCTACGCGGCGCCCACCGATGGCGAGGCCTTCGCCGTCCACATGGACGCCATGCCCGACCCCTTCCGGTCCGGCCACCACATCCTGCGGGTCGGGGTCCAGGCCCGGGAGATCAGTCGGGATGCGCGCCCGCCGCTGCACCTGACCTTCCTCGTGGACGTGTCCGGCTCGATGTCGAGCTCCGACAAGCTCGGGCTCGCCCGCAAGTCCCTGCACATGCTCGTCGACAGCCTGCGCGAGGACGACACCGTGGCGCTGGCCACCTACGCCGGCCGCACGGCGAAGATCCTCGACCCCACCCCCGCCAGCCGCAAGTGGGCGATCCACCAGGCCATCGCCGACCTGCGGGCCGGCGGCTCGACGGCGATGGCGTCGGGGCTGGACCTGGCCTACGAGATGGCCTGGGACAGCTTCGAGCCCGGCCACGAGAACCGGGTCATCGTCCTGTCGGATGGAGACGCCAACGTCGGCAACACCTCCTGGGACGACATGCTCAGCCAGATCAAGGGCTACGCCGATCGCGGGGTGACCATGTCCACCATCGGCTTCGGCATGGGCAACTACCAGGACACGCTGATGGAGCAGCTCTCCAACCACGGGGACGGGAACAACTACTACATCGACGATGCCGACCAGGCGCGGCGGGTGTTCGTCGAGGAGCTGGGCGGCACCCTGGTCACCGTGGCTCGGGACACCAGGATCCAGGTCGAGTTCAACCCCGACGCCGTCCTGGCCTACCGGCTCATCGGCTACGAGAACCGGGACATCGCCGACAAGGACTTCCGCAACGACAAGGTCGACGCCGGCGAGGTGGGCAGCGGACACAACGTCACCGCGCTCTACGACGTCATCCTGGCCGACGGCTACGCCCGCGACCTGGCCACCGTGCGCCTGCGCTACGAGCAGCCCGGTGCCGACGTCGATCACGGGGGAAGTGGCGGCATCGAGCGCGCCTGGACCTTCCGCGACCGCGACCTCGCCGAGCGCCCCGACTTCGCGAGCCGCGACCTGCGCATGGCCTACACGGCCGCGACCTTCGCCGAGATCCTGCGCCACAGCCCCGAGGTGGAGGAGCTGTCGCTGGATGCGCTCATCGCCTTCGGCGACGGGTCCCGGCGCCCGGGCGAGGCGGACGACACCGAGCTGATCGAGCTGATGCGTCAGGCCCGGACGCTGGGGGCCGGCACCCGCAGCGGAGTCGTCTCGGTGCGCTGACCCGGCTTTGGGGACGTGGACGCCGCCCCGGGCCTGGCCTCGGGGCGGCTCAACCGACCCGGCGCACCCGTTCCGGCAGGCGGTTGGTCAGCGATTCGTACATCTCCAGGCACTCGTAGCGGTCCTCCCGCTGCATCCGCTCGATCCCCATGCGGGGGTGGATGTTGTAGTAGCCGGTGATGGCGTAGGGGAGGTGGTAGCCCCAGCGCAGCTCGTCGCGAAGCGAGGCGAAATCGTCGACCAGGTCGAGGATGGGGCGCACGTCGTAGCGGGGATTGTCCAGGTAGAACAGCAGCAGTTCGAGGGGACAGTTGCCGGCACCGCGGCCCATTCCGTGGATGGTGGCATCCACGAAGTCGACGCCCTCGTCGATGGCGACGATGGAGTTGGCGAAGGCCTGCTGCTGGTTGTTGTGGAAGTGGACGCCCACCTTGATGTCTTCGCCCAGGGCGTTCATGTACTTGTGGACGAGGTAGCGGACATGGTACGGGAACAGGCTGCCGAAGCTGTCCACGATGGCGACGTTGTGGACTCCCGACCCGGCGAGCCGCTCCAGGAAGGCGTCCACCTCCTCGGGGGTGAGGGTGGACACGGCCATGACGTTGATGAAGGTCTCGTACCCGGCCTCGAGGGCGCGGTCGAGCAGTCGCATCGCCCGGTCCATGTCCTTGGCGTAGGTGGCGATGCGGATGACGTCCAGGACGCTGTCCTGCCGGTCGGGGATCACGCTCTCGTCCGCCCGGTGGCAGTCGAGCATGGCGGAGAGCTTGATCTTGCCCGGCTCGACCGCCTTGTAGAGGTCGTCGGGGGAGCAGAAGCGCCAGGGCCCGACCTTGTCCCTGTCGAACTCGCCCTCGCTGGTCAGGTAGCCGACCTCCATGTAGTCGACGTTGCTGGTGTGCAGGGCGGTGAACACCTTGTTGACGAAGGGGTGGTCGAAGTGCCAGTTGTTGCAGATGCCGCCGTCGCGGATGGTGCAGTCGAGCACCTTGATGCGGCGGCGCCGGTCGGTGACCAGCCCGTCGGGGCAGCACTTCACGCGGTAGTCGAGACCCATGGCATTCCTCTCTGGAGTCGGGGCGCGGCGAGGGGCGTCCGCCTGGTCGGGCGGTGGAGGGGGTCCGCCGCGCCGGCCTCCGGATGTGCTCCGGTGGCGGGCGAGGGGCAGCCTACCTGCAAACCCGCCCCCTCGCCATGCCGGGTCGGGGTAGGCTCGTCGCCATGGTGCGTCCTGACGACAACGCTCAGCTTCCGCTGCCCTTCGGGGGCGAGGCGTCGTCTTGCTGCACCTCTCCAGCGG
>RFKJ01000447.1 GCA_003694325.1 Deltaproteobacteria bacterium | reverse complement strand
GCGCAACGACGCCGACCACGATGTCGCCCTGGTGGGGGCGACCTCGCCGGTGGCCCGCTCCGTCGAGCTGCACACCCACGTCGACGCCGACGGGATGATGCAGATGCGCCGGGTCGACCGCTTCACCATCCCGGCCGGGGGGGTGCTGCGCCTGGGCTCGGGGGGGCCGCACATCATGCTCATCGGGCTGACGCAGGATCTCGTGCCCGGCGCCACCGTGCCGTTGACCCTGCGCTTCGACGACGGCAGCGAGCTGCCCCTGGAACTGCCCGTCCAGCCCCCCGGCGCGGCGACGTCCTCCTCCGCCCCCCAAGCCGATGCTCCGCACTGAACTCCGGCGCCGGCTCGTGCTGGTCGGCTGGGGCCTCGCGCTGGGTCTCTGCTTCGCCATCTGGCGGTGGCCGGACCGGGTCCTCGGCCTGCGCCACGGCAACCTGCCCACCACCCGCCAGGAGTGCGCCCTGGCCTCCACCCCGTGCACGGCGCGCTTCTCCGATGGCCTCGCGGTGAGCATCGCCGCCTCGCCCCTCGGCCTGCCCCGGGCCACCCCGCTGCGGTGGAGCGTGGCGGTGGCCGACGGGGTCCACGTGGCCAGCCGGCTGGAGCTGACGGGCGTGAACATGCCCATGGGCCTCACCCGGATCCCCCTGGAGCCCGTCGGGCCCGGGCGGTTCGAGGGACAGGGCAGCCTGCCGATGTGCACCGAGTCCCGGATGCTGTGGCGCGCCGAGGTGACCGTCGAGTCCCCCGACGGCGGCCCCCCGCGCATCGCCGCCTTCGAGTTCTGGAGTGACGACGGGGCCGCCGCCCCCGTCAGCGCCGACGGCCGGGGCGCCGCCGCCCCCGACGCGCCGGCGCCCACCTACGGGCCGCTGACGCTGGACACCGTCGACGGCCCCCTCTCCCTGGCCGATCTCCGGGGACAGGTCGTCGTCGTCTACTTCGGCTACACCGCCTGCCCCGACTACTGCCCCACCACCCTGTCCACCGTGGCCGCCGCGGTCGGCCTGCTCCGCCCCGAGGAACAGGAGCGGGTGACGGCCCTGATGGTCAGCCTCGACCCCGAGCGGGACGACCTCGAGCGCCTCGACCGCTACGCCCGGGCCTTCAACCCCCGGTTCCGCGGCGGCACCGCCTCCATCGAGGCGCTGGACCGGATGAGCGCCGACTGGGGGGTGGCCTGGCGCAAGGTGCCCCTGCCCGACTCGGCGCTGGGCTACGCCATCGACCACGGCACCGACAGCTTCCTGGTCGACCCCGACGGCACCATGATCCGGAGGATCCCCCACGGCACGCCCCCCGACGAGATCGCCCGCCTCCTGCGGGCGGCCCTGGGTTCCCCCACCCGGTGACCGCCGGATCGGCCATCATGGAGGGGTCATGGCCCTCCCCCTGAAGAAGAAGCTCGGCTTCGCCCTGGCCACCACCGTCCTGGTGCTGGGAATCGTCGAAGTGGTCCTCCGGATCACCACCCGGGAGCTGGGCAAGGCCACCATTCCCAGCGACCGGATCCTCAAGCACGTCGAGCACGGAGCCATGAAGTACGACCCGGTCTATGGCTGGGTGCGTGCCCAGCTTCCCCTCGAGGTGGAGGGCATCAACAAGGACCAGTTCCGGTATCGCGACCTGCCCACCGGCAAGACGCCCGGCACCTGGCGGGCGTTCACCATGGGCGACAGCCAGACCTACGGGGCGGGCGTGGCCGCGGACCAGACCTACAGCGCCTGGGCCGAGCGCACGCTGCGCGCCGCTCGCCCCGACCGCACCATCGAGGTCGTCAACACCGGCACCAGCGGGTACGGCTCGCTGCAGGCGCTGCGCCTGATGCGCCACAAGCTGCCGGCCTGGAAGCCCGATCTCTACATCGTCGACTGCTTCGTCCACGACCAGCCCCGTGACGAGCGGGTTCCCGTCTCCCAGCGGTTTCCGACCATCGACCGGCTGCTGTTCCACTGGCGCACCTGGTACGTGCTCCGCTACACCGTCGAGAAGAGCCGCGGCCGGCTGTTCGGTCCCCGCAACCCGCGGTCGCGGGACGACCCCGCCTACCACAGCGAGTGGATGCGAGCCGGGCGCGACGGCAACCACGACCTGATCGTCGAGGAGGCGGAGCGGCAGGGCGTCGACCTGCTGTTCGTCGACTACCCGGTGTGGAAGGGGCCCGCCGACGTCATCGAGTGCGAGGCCGAGCCCGAGGACCTGCCCGCGGGGGTCCACGTCGCCCACGTCTGCGAGGCCCTCCGCGACAGCGGCCTGCCCGCTCGGGACCTGTTCTTCGATCGCAACCACCTGCGTGAGGCCGGCAACGAGATCGCCGGCCGGACGCTGGCCCGGACCATCCTCGACCTGGGCCTGCTGCCCTGAACTCGACGCGGCTGCCCGGAGAATCGGGGGGGAGGCGCCGAACGGCCGCCGCCGATCCGGCCGGCGATGCCCGGAACCGGCCCGTCGTGCGCCGGCCGTTCAGGGATGGACCGTGGGGTCGGTGTCGTCGCTGTCGCCGCAGAGGTCGGTGTAGCCGTCCCCGTCGTCGTCGGATCCGGCCGTGCCGCAGTAGAGGATCGTGCGGTCCTCGACATCCATGGACGAGACGAAGACCTCGTAGACGGCATCCTCGGTACCATCACCGATGCCGAAGGCGCCCTCGTTGATCGACCCCAGGGCAGCCGTCAGGTCCAGCTCGCGGTAGTCGCTGCCGCCGGTGCCGCAGGTCCACCCGATGAGCCCGTCGCTGGCCCCGGTCATCTCCTCGTAGGCGGTGAACAGGTGGCCATCGTCCATGATCACGGTGGTCCACACGAAGGTGCCGCCCTCGCTGAACTCGCCGATGCCCTGCACGTACACCGCGAATGCGCCGTCGTGCTCCAGCACGTAGATGTCGCCGCCGTGGCTGGGGTTCAGGTCGTCCCACCACATGCCCACGGCCGGGTAGCCCATGGACCGGAAGGTGCTGGCCGACTCCGAGTAGCTGGTGGTGGTCGATCCGAAGGTGAGGAGCCCGTTGCTGGTGACGTAGGCGCTGCTGTACTCGCTGCCGCAGAACGGGAAGGTGAACCGGTCGAAGGTCACCGACTCGTAGTCGTCGTCCGACAGCCGGATGGCGATCGGTTCGTCGGGGTCGTCGACGTCGACGTAGCCGTCGCAGTCGTTGTCGACCCCGTCGGTGTCGTCCTCCCAGGCGTAGGGCCAGACGCTGGGGTCGGTGTCGTCGCAGTCGATGCCGCCGTAGTCCTCGGCGGCGAAGCCGTCCTTGTCGGCGTCGTAGTCGTCCCAGCCGTCGCAGTCGCTGTCGTCGCCGTCGTACCAGACCTCGGTCTCGCCCGGGTTGCGGTCGGGATCGGTGTCGTCGCAGTCCCCGCCCCGGTCGGCGTAGCCGTCGATGGGATCGCAGCCGAGCCGGGTGTCGCTGTCCACCCCGTAGCCGTCGCCGTCGTCGTCCCGGTAGTAGGTGATCGACTCGCCGACGTCGGGGTCCTCGCTGTTGACCAGCCCGTTGCAGTCCTCGTCCACTCCGCTGTCGTCGCACACCTCGCGGGCGTCGGGGTTGACGAACGGGTCGCTGTCATCGCAGTCGTCTCCGCCGGCGTAGGCGTCGGTGTCGAACCCGTCGCCGTCGGCGTCGAAGTCGGAGTCACCGGCGCAGTCGGCGTCGACGCCGTCGTACCAGGTCTCGGGGGCCCCGGGGTACACCGACGGGTCGCTGTCGTTGCAGTCGCCGCTGACGTCGACGTACCCGTCGACCGGGTCGCAGGACTCGACGGAGTCGAGCAGCGAGCCGTAGCCGTCCCCGTCGTCGTCGGCGTAGAAGGTGACGGTGCCCTCGGCGCTGGGGTCGTCGCTGTTGCTGAGCCCGTCGCAGTCCTCGTCGGCGCCCCGGGCGTCGCAGATCTCGGTGGCGTCGGGGTTGACCAGCGGGTCGTCATCCCGGCAGTCGTCGCCGCCGTAGTCGCTGGAATCGAAGCCGTCGAGGTCGGCGTCGTAGTCGGACCAGCCGTCGCAGTTGCCGTCCACCCCGTCGTACCAGGTGTCGGTCGCCCCGGGGTGGATCGCCGGATCGCCGTCGTCGCAGTCGCCGTCCGAGACCCAGTACCCGTCGCCGTCGTGGTCGATGATGTCGCAGTACTGGTCCGGGGTTCCCGGCGTCCCCAGGTCGGTCCCCGCCCCCCAGCCCCACGAGGCGGCGCACCACGATTCCGGGAGGTCGTTTTCGCTGGCCGAGAAGAACAGGACGTCGACCATCAGGCTGGCGCCGGTGGGGGCGGCCAGGCCCGAGCCGCTGCCCCAGGTGACCCGGTCGAGCAGCACCCCGTCGGCGGAGATGCTCAGGTCGTCGTCCCCGTTGAGCAGGGAGATGTCGTTGTAGTCGTAGTCGACCCCCTCGACCCCTCCGTTGGCCGAGGCGTTGTCGTTGATGGCCAGCAGGGCCACCTCGCCCCGGGGGATGGGGATGGGCTCGTCGGAGACGACCTGGTGGCCCGCATCCCCGCTGCTCTCGATGACCAGGCCGTTGAGGTAGACCGTCGACGCCGAGGCGTTGTAGACCTCGAACCACTCGCCGGCCCCGTCGTCCACCGCCGCCGGGTCGACCATCAACTCGACGATGAGCAGGTCGCCGGGAGACCAGTGGCCCTCGTCGATGAGTTCGTCGCAGTCGTTGTCGATGCCATCGCCGTCGATCTCGCTGAAGTCAGGGCTGCGGTCGGCGTTGCCGTCGTCGCAGTCGGGCACCGGATCGCACAGGCTGCTGCCGTCGCCGTCCTCGTCGAAGCCGTTGTCGACCACCCCGTCCCCGTCGTTGTCCAGCCCGTCGCACTCCTCGCTGTCGAAGCAGTCCAGGATCCCGTCCCCGTCGGTGTCGGGCATGCCGTTGTCGACCACCCCGTCCCCGTCATTGTCCAGCCCGTCGCACTCCTCGCTGTCCATGCAGTCGGCGATCCCATCGCCGTCGGTGTCGTCGGAGTTCTCGTCGATGTAGCCGTCGCAGTCGTCGTCCACGCCGTTGCAGAACTCGTCGGCCCCGGGAAACACCGCGGCGTCGGCGTCGTCGCAGTCGCCGGCGGCCGGCGTCCAGCCATCGCCGTCAGCGTCGACGTCGAGGTCGGCGCCTCCATCCCCCACGCTGCCGCCGTCGGCGCCGCCGTCGCCGGGGGTGCCGGAGTCCGAGCTTCCCTTGTCGCCGCAGCCGAGCAGCGCGCAGGTCAGGACGAGGGGGAACAGCGACAGGTGCGACCGGAACATGGCGTCTCCACGGGGTGGCCGAGGGCGCCATTGTGACAAATTCGGCGCCCGCCCGCACCCCCGAACCCCGGTCCGGGCCCT